>CAWVKD010000057.1:0-4294 GCA_963929765.1 Clostridia bacterium
CTTCCGGAAGGCTATTCCAAGGTGAGGATCCATTACCTTATTTCCCTGACAGAGGAAGGAAAGATGGATGAAATTATTGACTGTCAGAAGACAGAAATGGTTCCATCAGGAAAAAAGATGAAAGAAAAAAAGGTGCCAAAAGATATGGTGATGCCTTTGCGGACAGAGAAGCCTGGCATTGATGCCAATATTGCAGAGCATCGTCCGCTTTACATTTTTGGATTAAATTTGGAGAAAGAAGGCCTTACCCCAAATGATCGGACAGATAAGGCCAAGAAGTCTCATAAAGCTTTTGTAGAGGCGAATATGATATTTACAGAAAATCTTCATTCACCTATTGTAACGGCGTATCGGAATTTTTTGAAATCTTGGAATCCTGAGGATGAAACGAATAATCCCTGGTTGCTGGGGCTTGGTAAGGAATATTCAAAATCAGGCTTTGCCTTTTGTCTTTCAGGACATCCGGATCAGAGGCTTCATGACGACCCTGAGTTTAAGGCAAAGTGGGAGACTGAGTATGTAAATGGCATATCAGATGTCGATGAGCTTCGGACTGCTCAATGTGCAGTTACAGGAAATGTAGAACCGATTGCCCGGATACACAGTAAAATAAAAGGGGTCTATGGAGGACTTGCAACGGGAAGCGTACTTATCGGCTTTAACAATGATTCTGAAAACTCTTATGGGAATGAGCAGTCCTACAACAGTAATATTTCCCGGCGGGCGATGAAGAAATATACGGAGGCGCTGAATTATCTTTTAAGCAGCAATATACATAAGGCTATGCTGGATGAAATGACGATTGTTTTCTGGGCAATGAGCAGTAAAGATACCTATGAAGATTTGTTTGCAAAGATGCTTTTTGAGCAATCAGATCAGATGAATTCAGAACAGACAGAACAAATGCTTAAAAATTTGCTTTCAGATGCAGGTAAAGGTACAGTTTCAAGGAAAAGGATTCAATCACTGGATATGATTGATCCGGATGTAGATTTTTATATGCTGGGACTGAAACCTAATTCTTCAAGGCTTTCTGTAAAGTTTATTATTCGGAGAAAGTATGCGGATGTTTTATGGAATATTGCAAAATTCCAGCAGGATCTTCAAGTGTCGGATGACTTTCATTCGGTTGCTTTGTGGCAAATTAAAAAAGAAATGATTTCACCTAAAAGTAAAAACGAGAAAGTTGATCCGGCTGTTATTGCCCGATTATTTGAATCCATCATCTATGGGGGAAAATATCCGGTATTTCTTTTGGAGACTATGGTCCGAAGAGTAAAGATTGATAGTGGAAGTGAAAAAATTAATGCCATACGGGCAGGGGTGATCAAAGCCTGCATTAATAGGAGTACTTCAAAGGAGGAGATAAAAGTGTCACTTGACAAAACAAATCAGACACCGGCGTATTTGTGTGGACGGTTGTTTGCGGTTCTTGAAAAGCTTCAGCAGGATGCTTCAAACAATTCACTAAATCGGACAATTAAAGATGCCTATTTTGCTTCGGCTTCCGCAAAACCGGCATTGGTTTTTCCAAAGCTGATCCGTTTGGCTCAAAATCATTTGAACAAAGTCAGCTATGGCACATCGGTGTATTACAACAAATTGATGGGGGAGATTATGGATGGACTAAATGGAGCATTTCCCGAAACGCTGCGTCTGGTGGATCAGGGAAGATTTGATATTGGCTATTATCAGCAAAATCAGGAGTTGTGGCGAAAATCAGAGAAATCTCAGGAATCAGAAAAGTTGCATGGAACGGAGGAGAAGTAATATGGCACTTTCAAACAGATACGATTTTGTAATGCTTTTTGATGTGGAAAATGGTAACCCTAATGGAGATCCTGATGCAGGAAATGCTCCGAGAGTGGACGCGGAATCCGGTTTTGGATATATTACGGATGTGTGCCTGAAACGCAAAATCAGGAATTATGTAGAACTTTTCAAGGAAGGGGAACCCGGTTACAATATTCTTATTAAACCGGATCGTTCTTTAAATGCAAAGTTTACACAGGCTTATGAGGCGGAGGGGCTTAAAACAAAAAATAAGGGAAAAAATGCTGATGATGTAAAAAAAGCCAGAGAATATATGTGTCGCAATTATTTTGATGTGCGTGCTTTTGGGGCAGTTATGTCAACTGGTGAAGATCCTTGCGGTATTGTAAGAGGTCCTGTACAGATTAATTTTGCCCGCAGTATATCTCCGGTTAATATTCAGGATGTGACGATTACCAGACAGGCACGGACAACAGAAGACAGAAAGGAGACTGGAGATACAGAAATCGGCAGAAAGAGTATTATTCCATATGCATTATATCGTGCCAAAGGCTATATTTCAGCAGCTCTTGCCAATAAGTCTACAGGTTTATCAGAGGATGATGTTGAACTTCTCTGGGATGCGATTATCAATATGTTTGAAAATGATCACAGTGCTGCCCGGGGAAAAATGTGTATGAGAAAGTTGTATGTGTTCAAACATGATAACATTTTGGGATATTGCCCTTCCCACATTTTGTTTGACAAAATTTTTGTCAAAGAGAAGGAAAATGTTCTTCCAAGGGCATTCAGTGACTATGAGATCCAGGTGGACGAGATAATGCCTTCTGGCGTTCAATTTATCCAGAAGCTATGAGTTTGGCTGAAATAACAATCCGGTCAATCCAGCACTATATGTACTGTCCACATCGCTGGGGATTACTGGAAATAGATAAAGCATGGGCAGAAAATATTTTTGTAACAAAAGCAAATCTGATGCATGAGCGGGTCCATGATCCCCAACAGAACTATACAATACGGGGGAAAAAGGTTTGTACATCGGTACCGGTCTACAATGATCTTGAACCGTACAATCTTTATGGAATCACAGATTGTCTGGAACTTACAAAGGACAAGAATGGGGTATCCATTAGCGGGAGCGAAGAAAAGTACCGTATTTGTATTGTAGAATATAAGCCTACAAAGCCAAAATCGGGAGAGTACCGCATGGATGACTTGATGCAGGTGTTTGCACAAAAAATCTGTGTGGACTATGTGTTTGGCGGAGACTGTGATGGAGTGATCTACTATGGTGATGTAAAAAAACGTGTAGCGCTGCCGATTAAAGAAAATTTTAAAGAATATGATATGCAGCTGAAATCTATTTTGAAAATTATGAGAGAAAATTTGGAAAAAGGCTGTATTCCGCCTATACCCAAAGGACAAAAATGCAGTGGTTGTTCGATGAAAGACTTGTGTATGCCATCCATGAAGCCTGTGAAAGATTTTCGGAGTGAGATAGAAAAGATTGAGGGGGCAAAGCTATGAGAAAACTTTTAAATACGGTGTATGTTACCAATGAAATGGCTTATTTAACCTTGGATGGTGAGAATCTTGTATGTAAAGTTGATGGAGAGATAAAACTGCGTATTCCGTTTGAGAATATCGAAAATATTGTCTGCTTTAACTATATTGGATGTTCACCAGCGCTTATGGGAAAATGTGTGGGAAAAACCATTCCTATTAATTTTATTTCTCCTCAAGGAAAATTTCTGGCTAAAGTCTGCGGAGAAACAAAGGGCAATGTATTTCTTCGGGTTTCACAGATTGATAAATTCAGAGCCTGCGGGCTGCTGCTGGCACAAAATACAATGGCTGCTAAATTTAGTAATACACGCCAGTTAATCCGCCGAACGCTTCATGATAATGCAGACTTACGAGAAGATGATAAAATACAAAAGGTGTTGGAGGTTTTAAAGACGGGAATTGACCAGGTGTATAATGCACAAGGCATCGAAGAAGTGATTGGTATTGAGGGGTATTGTGCTCAGAATTATTTTTCTATATTTAATAAATTGATTACGAACAAGAAAGTCCCGTTTGTTTTTGAATTTCGTACAAAACGACCTCCGCTGGATCCAATTAATGCTGTGTTATCTTTTGTATATACTTTGGCTACCGGTGAATTTGCAGCGGCTTTAGAAACTGTAGGTCTTGATAGCTATATCGGCTATTGTCATACCCTTAGAAGCGGTAGGAGTTCATTGGCATGCGATATGGTAGAGGAGACCAGATGCCTGGTGGAACGTTTTGTAATCACGCTTTTTAACCTGAAGATTCTTAATGAAAATGATTTTGAAAAACAGGTTTCAGGGGCAGTATGGCTTAATGATGATGGTCGTAAAAAGGTACTTGCCCGGTGGCAGGAAAAGAAACGATCCGATATGATGCATCCCTATTTAAAACAGAAAATACCTATGGGACTGCTTCCATATGTTCAAAGTAATCTATTGGCTAAATATGTGCGTGGGGATATAGAAAC
>CAWVKD010000058.1:0-32686 GCA_963929765.1 Clostridia bacterium
GAACATTTGAATCGGCCTTGGCAGCCCTTAGAAAAGAAAAATTTCCGATTGTACGGATCTATGGACTCAATGGAGAAGGACAGTATCGTGAGGTAGTTGGATGATCTATTTTGATAGTGCTGCTACAACGTTACAAAAACCTGCTTCTGTACGAAGGGCGTCTGCCTATGCGATGGATCATTTATCCAGCCCTGGGCGAGGTGGATATCCTATGGCTGCTCATGCAGAAGAAGTCGCATTTTCTTGCAGAGAAGCGGCAGGAAAACTATTTCACCTTTCACCGGAGCGGGTCGTTTTTACGTCCAACGCTACTCATGGATTGAACATAGCGATCAAAAGCATAGTCCATCCTGGGGATACCGTTCTCATTTCAGGGTATGAGCACAATGCAGTGACAAGGCCGCTTCATACCATACCCAATGTTACTTGCCGCATTGCATCTTCTTCTCTGTTTGAACCAGAGGTCATGTTATGCCATATGCGGCTTCAATTGGAACAGGGTGTTTCTGCCGTGATTTGTACTCATGTGTCCAATGTGTTTGGATATATTTTACCCATAGAAGAAATTGCAGCTCTATGTCGGGAATACAGAGTTCCACTGATTGTAGATGCCTCCCAATCAGCAGGAGTTCTCCCTGTAGACTGTGATGGATGGGGCGCATCCTTTGTGGCTATGCCAGGCCATAAAGGGCTATATGGCCCCCAGGGAACGGGACTGTTGCTCTGCGGAGAATCTGCGGTTCCTCAGACTCTTTTGGAAGGTGGAACTGGCAGTCAATCCAAATCGATAGAGATGCCGGATCTTTTGCCGGACCGTCTGGAAGCAGGGACCCACAATATGCCAGGTATTGCTGGTCTTTTAGAAGGCATTCGATTTGTCTCTCGAAAGACGACAGAAACTATTTTGCATCATGAACGGAATTTGGGCCTTCAAGCAGCCAAAGGATTATCTCGCATGATCGGTGTAAAAGTGTTTACAACAGAGTATTTTCATTGTCAGTCTGGTGTATTGTCTTTCCAAGTATATGGGATGGACTGCCAGGAGGTAGCTCAGTGGCTGGAACGGCAGGGAATTGCTGTGCGATCTGGTTTGCATTGTGCGCCTTTGGCGCATCAAACGGCTGGAACATTGGAAGAGGGAACCGTTCGCATGAGTTTTTCAGCGTTTAATCATAAGAAAGAGGTTGCTTACTTTTTGAATAAAATGGAAATGTTGATACACCAGAAAAGAAAAAAGAAGGGTAAATGCGAAAACAATCTGTAAAAAAAGGCAATCTGTGGTATCATATCATTCAGGTGGATATGATACCACAGATGGGAGAATGATAGGGTGGCATAAGGACAAGTTGCCATTTCATACAGTGCCAAAGAGGGGGGAGCTGTGTGAGACATTTCCGGTGGAAACCGCTTTTGATATTACTATTGCTGTTTTTTTCCTTAGCCATTGCCAATTGGTATCTTCATCGACCGTTTTCTGTGACTACCTTTTCTGCTGTCCGTATGGGCGGTGTGACAGTTGTTATTGATGCAGGTCATGGAGGGGAAGATGGAGGTGCTGTTTCCTCATCAGGAACGGTGGAAAGTGGAATCAACTTAGCCATTGCATGTAAACTGGATGTTTTACTCCATTTTTATGGTGTTCCAACTGTAATGGTGAGAAGAGAGGATATTTCAATTCACGACGATTCTGCCAAAACATTGAGAGAGAAAAAACGGTCCGATTTAAACAATCGTGTTCAGATTGTCAACGAGACAGAAAATGGTGTACTGATCAGCATCCACCAGAATATTTACTCCAGTCCCAGCTTGTCTGGTGCCCAAGTGTTTTACGCGGACGAAGAGAGCAGTTTGGAATGGGCAAAAGAGACCCAAGAATGTCTTCGTCAGACATTAGATCCGGAAAATGGGCGTCAGGCGGCCAGAATATCCGATTCGATCTATCTCATGAAACATATTACACGGCCTGCTCTTCTTGTAGAATGTGGTTTTTTATCCAACCCAAAAGAGGAAGCAGACTTGTTAAACGATGCCTATCAGACCAAAATAGCAGTTGCTTTGGCTGTGTCAGCCTTGTCCCATTACGGGACGTCATAGAGTGTATTGGAACAAAGGAGAATCAAAACAATGAAATCCAAGACAGTTTTTTACTGTACCGAGTGTGGAAACGAATTTCCCAAATGGGCAGGACAATGCAGTGCATGTGGGGGATGGAATACTCTTGTAGAGGCAGAAGTACCCCGGGAACAGGGTACCAATAAAAGCGGTGGAATAGGGGCAGGAAAAAGAAGAGGAAGCCGACCTGTGCCCCATTTAATATCAGAAGTGGAGAGCAGTGAAGAATTGCGGTTTCCAACGGGGCTCCACGAACTAGACCGGGTATTAGGGGGCGGAGCTGTGCAAGGATCTTTTGTTTTGGTAGGAGGCGCACCAGGGGTCGGAAAATCCACGTTGATGCTGCAAATCTGCACCTATCTTTGCAAGACATTGCCCGTGCTTTATGTGTCAGGGGAAGAGTCAGAGCGTCAGCTTAAGTTAAGGGCAGACCGCTTGGGCGTGATAGGAGAAAAACTTTATGTGTTATCTGAGACGAATCTAGATGATATTTTAGACGCTGCATCGGATTTGATGCCAGGTGTGTTGATTGTGGATTCTATTCAGACCCTTTACCGGGAATCTCTTACGGCATCACCAGGAAGTGTAGGCCAAGTCAAAGAATGCGCTATGTCATTGATGCGCCTGGCAAAGGAAAAGGGAATTACCGTTTTCCTGATTGGGCATGTTAACAAAGAGGGATCTATTGCGGGACCGAAAGTTTTAGAGCATATGGTGGATTGTGTTCTCTATTTTGAAGGGGAGCAGCACATGGCATTTCGTATTTTGCGAGCGGTGAAAAACCGATTTGGTGCCACCAATGAAATTGGTGTATTCGAAATGGGGAACAACGGATTGATTGAGGTGCCAAATCCATCGGAGTGGCTGCTGGCAGGAAGACCTTTGAATACGCCGGGTGCATGTGTTACTTGTGTTATTGAGGGGGCACGTCCTGTTCTGGCAGAAGTACAGGCCCTAGTTGCAACCACCAGCTTCGGAACACCCAGACGGACAAGCAATGGATTCGATTCCAATCGAGGGGCGTTACTTTTGGCTGTATTGGAAAAGCGAGGCGGATTTCGACTTTCTGGATGTGACGTCTACTTTAATGTGATTGGCGGATTGACCATTGACGAACCAGCCGCGGATTTGTCTGCGACTCTGGCAGTGGCCTCCAGCTATTTAGAACGAGCACTTCCTGAACAGTTGGCAGCAGTAGGTGAATTGGGATTGACCGGAGAGTTGCGATCGGTACAGAACCTGCCTCAGCGGCTTTCGGAAATCAGACGTTTGGGGTTTGAATCTTGTTTGGTTCCCGCCCGGGATGGTGGGTCTGTGGAGGCCCCGGCTGGGCTGAACTTGATTCCTGTGAGGAATTTACGAGAGGCGCTGGATGCATGCCTGCTGTAGAGGAGTGTTTCGGGATAAAATGAATACAAGAAGCGCGATTGGAAGGTTGACCACTGGAAACAGTACGCTCTAGAGTACAGCAACCCTCCTCTTGATATACACAGTTGTTAGTGCAGGAAATCAAACTCATACTACGTATTCTCTCCTTTCAAATGGGAAACGTCAGTAGTTTTGCCGAAAATGCAAAAAGTACACCTACATTCTATTCTATTGCTGTGCATAATAATTTGCCAATCTTCTTGCCAAGAAGAACGGGATGGGATATAATATTAAAATAATGTATTTAAGGAGGTGGGGCAGGAATATGGAAGTTGTGTTTCAATGGCTGAATACCATTTGGAATTATGCGTTGACGATTAAAATAACAGATTTAATCGATATTGCTGTCATTGCCTTTTTGGTGTACTACTTAATGAGATTAATTCGACGCACCAGTTCAGCACAAGTGGCAAAGGGGATCTTTCTGCTCCTAGCAGCGCTGTGGGTCTCTTCCTTGCTACAGCTTAATGTGGTGCGCTTTATTTTGAGCAAAGCGGTGGAAATGGGCTTTTTGGCGTTGATTATTTTGTTCCAGCCGGAGTTGCGCCGTGTTTTGGAACAAGTGGGGCGCAGCAGGTTAGGAGATGTATTTTCTCAAAATGTACCAAACAGTTTAGAAAATGCCATTTCCCATACGGTGACAGCCTGCATCGCTCTTTCCAAAGCAAAAGAAGGTGCTTTGATCGTATTTGAACGAAAAAATTTACTAGAAGGCGCTATTAAAACAGGGACTGTTTTGGATGCGTCTGTATCTAGTGAGTTGCTCAAAAATATTTTTTATCCCAAGGCGCCGATGCATGATGGTGCAGCCATCGTGCGTGAGGGGCGCATTGCAGGAGCTGGTTGTATGCTTCCATTGTCAAGTAATGTGCATTTAAGCCGGGACCTTGGGATGCGGCACCGTGCAGGAATTGGCGTCAGCGAGAGCTCCGATGCGGTGGCAGTGATTGTATCAGAAGAAACAGGATCTATTTCTGTAGCGGTTGGAGGAGTCTTAAAGCGCCACTTATCCCCTGAAACATTAGAGCGATTACTGCGCAATGAATTGTTACCTGTAGATCCCGATGAAAAACGGACAGGTGGTCTCAAAAAGTTTAGCATTACGAATGTATTCAAGAGAAAAAGGGACAAGAAACAAGATGATCAATAATATTAAAAAAGGTAAAGTTTTTTATATTGTTTTGTCCATCCTCATTGCTGTTGTGCTATGGGCCTATGTTGTCAATGTGGAAAATCCTGATATTGAAGTATCGATCTCTGATATTCCTGTCACTTTTGTAGGCGAAGAAGCATTGGCAGAAAATAATTTGATGGTTATTTCAGGAAAAACAGCTACCATCACCCTGCGTCTGCAAGGAAAGCGACAAACATTGACCCAACTGAATCGGGATAACATTACCATTACGGTAGATCTTTCCAAATTGGTAGCGACAGGTCTGCATCAATTGGCATACGACATTCGATTTCCAAGCAACATTACAGTGGGTGGAAATGTCACTATATTAGATCGCAGTAGCAACTATGTCGATGTAACATTGGGCCGTATGGTGACAAAAACCGTTGATGTAACGGCAGTTTTTGAAGGGAGTATTGCGAGTGGTTACGTGGGTGATGAAATGATTGTGTCTCCCGAAACCATCGAAATCAGTGGAGAAGAACTGGAAATTGCCAAAGTAAAATGTGCAGAAGTGATATTAACGGGTGAGAATTTAACTGAAACCCTTTCCGCCGATATGGCATACCGTTTGATAGATTATGACGGTAATGAAGTTGTTTCAGACGATATTCAAAAGAGTACGGAGACGGTCCATGTGACATTGCCGGTTGGAGTGATCCGGGACGTGCCGCTCCGTGTAGAATTGCAAGAAGGCGGAGGGGCAAAAGCGGAAAATGCCCAAGTGGAAATTGAACCTTCCAGCATCACACTTTCTGGAGAAGAGTCAGAGTTAGATAGCCTGGAGTCCATTACCATCGGGAGTATCGACTTATCACAAGTGTTAAGCTCCAGTGAAGTCAGCTTTTCCATTCCGTTACCGAGCAATGTGCAGAATATCAGTGGAATCACAGAGGCAAAGGTAAAGCTTTCCATTACAGGTCTGACCACAAAAACCGTGCAAGTGACAGACATCAATTTAATCAATGAACCACGTGGTGTCCATGCTTCTTTGGTAACGCAAAACTTACAAGTGGTTGTTCGTGGAACGGAAGAATCTGTATCCCAGATCTTCTCTCATAATTTGCGTGTGGTAGCAGATTTAAGCGAAATAGATGGTGCAACAGGAAATTATCATGTTCCGGCAAAAGTATATTTAAATGGATATACGGATGCCGGTGTCGTGGGAGAGTACAAAATTGTTGTCTCCCTCACAAGGTAGTAGAGCAATGTTTGGATATATTTTTCCTTTGGCGGGCGAGTTAAAAGTCAAAGAGTTTGAAAGATTCAAAAGTGCCTACTGTGGTCTTTGCCACGCAATGGGCCGCAGATGTGGTTTGAAAGCACGTTTTTTGCTCAATTATGACTTTGCATTCCTTGCCATGCTGTTGGATTACGAACCATGTGCCTCAGGGGATCAGATGTGCCGCTGTATAGCAAGCCCTTTTCGACGAAAACGTGTTTGTGCGGCAACAGACGGGTTTGAAATAGCGGCAGATACCAGTGTTATACTCAGCTTTTGGAAACTGAGAGATACCGTGCAAGATGAGGGCTTTTTCAAAAGTTTAGGAGCCAGGCTGTTGTCGCTTCTGTTGCGCCCAGCCTATCGAAAGGCAGCGAAAAGACATGAAGCATTTGATGCTGCAGTATGTCAGTGCCTTTCCGAACTGGGGCGATTAGAACAGGAGCGGTGTTCTTCTCTTGACAAAACAGCAGATACCTTTGCCAGATTACTGCAGGCGGCAGGAGCAGAATCGCAAATTGGGCAAAGGAGACCTGTGGAGCAAATCTTGTACCATATAGGACGATGGATCTATCTGGCGGATGCATACGATGACCTGGAAGAAGATTTCAAACGAGGACGGTACAATCCATTGATCAACCGTTTTTCGCTGGTTACCCCTCAATTATCAGAAGAAAATCGCAATCAACTGGAAATCACCATGAGACATTCTTTGAATTTAGCTGCATCTGCCTATAGTTTACTTCCAACTGGGCGATGGTCAGAGATATTAAGCAATATCATCTATTTGGGTCTTCCTGTTTCTGGCATGCGGGTTCGAACAGGGGAAAAGATCAAATGGAATCGACGAAAGCAAAAAATAGGAGAAATAACATATGAATGATCCGTATAGCGTTTTAGGCGTTTCATCCAATGCAAGTGACGAAGAGATTAAAAAGGCATATCGGGAATTGGCGCGAAAGTACCATCCAGACAATTATCAGAACAATCCTCTTTCCGATCTTGCAGAAGAAAAGATGAAAGAAATCAATGAAGCGTACGACGCAATTACAAAAATGAGAAGTGGCGGAGGAGGCAGCAGAACCGGCGGTTCCAGAGCTTCTGGCAGCTACAGCAGCGGGTACAGTGGCAGCACAAGCAGTTCTTCTGGCATTTATGCCCAAGTACGTGCAGCCATCAACCGTGGGGACTTGGCTCAGGCAGAGACATTGTTAAATCAGACGCCAAGCCAGACAGCAGAATGGCATTTTTTAACGGGAAGTATTGCATATCGTAAAGGCTGGTTAGATGAAGCCCACCAGCATTATCAGATTGCCTGCAGTATGGAACCGGGAAATATGGAATATCGCCAGGCTTTGGCATACATGCAGAGTGGCGGACAGGCATACCGCCCGATGGGGTATGGAGGCGCAGGAGGTATGAGTGCAGCAGATTGCTGTGCCAGCATGATGTGTCTCAATTGCCTGTGTGGCGGTCGAGGGTGCTAATATGGCGAATCGTGTTTATAATGGACGAGGAGCAATGAGTCATGTGAGAAAAATGACATTAACCGCATTGCTGATTGCACTTTCGATGGTCATTTTACTCATCAGTTCCTATGTTCCTTCAGGACGAATGGGCATTGTAGCTATAGCAGGGTTGCTTCCAGCGGCAGCTGTTGTCAGCGCCGGTTTGGGCGCTGGGTTTTTCTGCTATGTGGGTACAGGACTGCTGGCATTTTTCCTTCTTCCAGCAAAAGAATGTGTGTTGCTATACGCTTTGTTATTTGGTCACTACCCCATGCTGAAAAGTCTGATCGAAAGAATGCGGAAACCGATTTTGGAATGGTGTTGTAAACTTGTGTTGTTCAACACACTTTTAAGTATTTTGTATTTTGTTTTCCGTGTATTGTTCTTATCAGCTATTCCAGAAGCTTGGGCACAGACAGCGATTATCTATATTGGAGGAAATGTTGCATTTATCTTATATGATCTTTGTTTTTCCCAGCTGATAGGGTGGTACATAAGACATATTGACCGTTTCATTCGAAAATCGTCATGAAGATAAAATAGAAACAGATCCAAAAGGAAAGAACAAGAGAATGTTGGAAAGGGGTATCCCTACGTGATTTACAGTATGACAGGATATGGAAGGGCAGAAGCGATCTTGCACGGTCGTGCAATTACTGTGGAATTGCGCTCTGTGAACAATCGATATTTAGACTGCACAGTCAAGATGCCAAAAGTATATCTATTTGTAGAAGAGGCTCTCAAGACCCAGGTGCAAAAAGACATTTCACGGGGAAAAGTAGATGTTTATCTCACAGTTGACCAGAAGGGAATGGAAGATGTTACAATTTCATTAAATCGTCCGGTAGCTGAGGGATATTATCAGGCGCTTCGGGCGTTAGGCGAGACCTTTGATTTGAAACAGGATATTTCCGTATCCACATTATCACGCTTTTCAGACATCTTTGTGGTAGAAAAAGTACCTCAGAATATGGAAGAAATAGCAGAAGATTTAAAATGTGTCTTGGCAACAGCATTGAAGAGCCATACAGAGATGAGAGCTAGGGAAGGACAGCGTTTAGCTGATGATATAAGAGAAAGGTTGCGGACACTTTCTCAATTAGTAGACAAAGCAGAAATCCGATCTCCTCAGACGGTATCTGAATATCGATTTAAGCTAGAACAACGCATGAAAGAGATGCTGGAGCACATAGAAATAGAAGAATCCCGTCTATTGACAGAAGCGGCCCTTTTTGCAGATAAGATAGCAGTTAACGAAGAAATTGTTCGGCTACGTAGCCACATAGAGCAAGTTTCTGACCAGTTAAATGCTTCTGGTCCCATAGGCCGCAAGTTGGATTTTTTGATGCAGGAACTCAATCGTGAAGCCAATACAATGGGTTCAAAAGGAAATGACGTAGAGATGTCTCGCATTGTAGTAGATATGAAAGCAGAGATTGAAAAAATGCGGGAACAAGTACAGAACATTGAATAGATTGAATAGGAGGATTCAAGCCGTTGAAACTCATCAATATAGGTTTTGGGAATATGATATCCGCCAATCGGCTCATTGCGCTTGTCAGTCCAGAATCGGCGCCAATCAAACGATTGATCCAAGAGGCAAGAGATGGAGGCAGACTCATTGACGCCACATATGGTAGACGAACACGTGCTGTTATTATTATGGATAGTGATCATGTGATTTTATCTGCCGTACAACCAGAAACTGTTGCAGGCCGTCTGGTGAGCCGTCATGAGAGCAACGAAGAAGACGCATGAGAACCAGGGGGGAGAGCTTGTTTTGAAAAACAAAAAAGGGTTGCTTTTTATATTGTCTGGTCCATCCGGAGCAGGAAAGAGCACGGTTATTCGAGAGGTTTTGCGCCGTAATCCGGCGCTGTATTTTTCCATTTCTTGTACCACCCGTGAGCCAAGGCCTCAGGAAGAAGATGGTACCCACTATTTTTTCATCGATCATGGTGCATTTCAAGAAATGATCGAAAGAGATGAATTTTTGGAATATGCCGAATATGTAGGAAACTATTATGGAACCCCTCTTCCGCAGATCCAGTCTCGTTTGGAGGCAGGGATTGATGTTTTACTGGATATTGAAATTCAAGGGGCTATGCGTGTCAAAGAGAAGATACCAGAATCTGTCAGTCTCTTTTTGATACCACCGTCTTTTGAAGAATTGGAGCGCAGATTGCGGAATCGAAATACTGATCTGGAAGAAAAAATTTTAAACCGCTTGGAAACGGCCCACAGGGAGTATCAAAACATACCGTTGTATGATTATGTTGTAATTAACCATACTGTAGAAGATGCGGTACTTGAAATAGAATCCATTTTAACGGCAGAACATTGTCGAACCATTCATCGTATGCAGCTGATTGAGGAGGAATGAAAATGCTTTATCCGTCTATGAAGACATTATTAAAAGACATTGGAAATCGCTATCTTTTGGTTAATGTGGTAGCAAGACGCGCCCGTGAAATAGCAGAAGAAGCGGAAGAAAAAGGAGAGCCTTTGGACGATAAGCCTGTCACATTAGCCATTGAAGAGATTGCAGATGGTCAGTTAACGATTACACCGAGACAAAAGGTAGAAGATTTAACGGAAGATTCGGCAGAAGAACAGGAAGAGCTTTTTACAGAGGAAATACAGGAAGAACCGGAAGAAGGAACGACCGAACTGTAACGGAAAGGAAGCAGAAGATTCGAAAGATCATTTGGTATATGCAACGCATTGTGCCGTTGCATATATTTGCTTTTCGGGGATAGGAGGAAATGCCTTTGGGGTATCCATTGGTGGCAAAAGTAGCGGTTTCAACATCCCAATTCGCCATTGATAAACCATACAACTATTTGATTCCGGAAATATATCAGAGACAAATTGCTGTAGGAATGCGTGTTATGGTTCCGTTTGGCCTGGGAAACCACAAAAAAGAAGGGATGATCCTGGCTTTACATCAGGAGAGTGCCCAATGTTCTCTAAAAGCAATTTCTGCTATTTTGGATGACGAGCCAGTGCTGGATACGGATGGCATTCAACTTGCGTTATGGATGCATGACCGATATTTCTGCACTGTATACGATGCTGTAAAAGCCATGCTCCCAACAGGACTCTGGTTTTCACTGCAGGAAGAGTATGAAGTTATTATGGCAAAAGAAGAGGCATATCAAGTAGCAGGAGCATCATCTATAGCAGTCCAAATCTTAGATGTATTGTTTGCGCAGGGAGGAAAAGCTTCGTTTCAAACCATACGTATGGCCTTAAATTCAGTATCCTTATCTACCGTATTGCGAAAATTGATTCAGAATGGTGTTTTGCGTATTGATACCCGGTCTTCTCGCCACATAAAAGATCAGATGATAGGTGTCCTTCACCTTTCTTTTCCGGCAGATGAGGCGATGGCAAAAATAAAAGCCAGGAAAAGGCGTGCACCAGCACAATGTGGGGTGATTCAGTTTTTATCCCGGGTTTCAGAAGCAACCATGCGAGAAGTCCATTATTTTACAGGTGTTTCTTTCAGCACTTTAAAAGGTATGGTAAAATCCGGGATCTTAACGCTAGAATACCGGGAAACCTTTCGGCGGCCGGATTATGGGCCGCAAAAAGAAGCGGGACCCATTCATCTCAATGACGCTCAAAGGGAGGCATTTGAAGGCCTTCGCTCTCTTTGTCATTCTAATACAGCAGCGGCAGCTCTTTTATATGGTGTAACAGGCAGTGGAAAAACGTTGGTCTATTTGAAGTTGTTGCAGGATACCATTTTACGTGGGAAAAGCGCCATGTTGCTTGTACCTGAAATTGCATTGACACCCCAGCTTTTGCAACTGGTCTCTGCCTATTTTGGGAATCGGGTAGCAGTGCTGCATAGTTCCCTGCGTCCAAGTGAGCGATATGATGAATGGAAACGAATCCGCAGTGGAAGGGCAGATATTGTCGTTGGAACGAGGTCTGCTGTTTTTGCTCCATTGCGTCATCTGGGACTTATCATTTTAGATGAAGAACAGGAACCTACTTATCAATCGGAGCAAACGCCCAGATATCACACCAGAGAGATTGCAAAGTTTCGTTGTGTCCGTGCCAATGCGCTCCTTCTACTGGGCTCGGCTACTCCTTCTGTTGAAAGCTATTATTACGCTCAAAATGGGATATACCATCTATTTACGCTGCCCATGCGATACCATCATGCAGAGATGCCCCGTGTTTTTATTGCAGATATGAGACAAGAATTGGAAGCTGGGAATGGAGGAACCATAGGGACCGTTTTGCGAAAGGAGCTGGAACAAAACATCAGCCACGGCCAACAGAGTATCTTGTATCTCAACCGGCGGGGGAACAGTCAAATGGTAACATGTGGAGAGTGTGGTACAGCGCCATCCTGCCCCCATTGCAGTGTCTATTTGACTTACCATTCCACCAATGGGAGACTGATGTGCCATCACTGTGGTTACTCAGAGCCCTTACCTAGCACTTGCCCGGCCTGTGGCGGCCATTTGAAGTTTATAGGAGCTGGAACACAAAAAGTGCAGGAAGAGCTGGAGATGCTGTTTCCAGGAATTGAGATACTGCGGATGGATACCGATACCGTATCTGCAACCGGTTCTCATAGGGCTCTTTTGGAACGTTTTGTCTCCCGAAAAGTTCCCATTTTGCTTGGGACGCAGATGGTAGCGAAAGGGCTGGATTTTGCCTCTGTTACTTTGGTAGGTGTCATTTCAGCTGATCTTTCTCTTTATATAGACGATTTTCGGGCCAGTGAACGCACCTTTTCTCTTTTAACCCAGGTCATTGGGCGTGCAGGGCGTGGCCAGATGAAAGGGCGTGCTGTGATTCAAACATACACGCCTGAAAACGAAGTCATTTTGTGTGCGGCAAAGCAAGACTACGACTCATTTTATGGTTCTGAAATTGCTCTGCGAAAATGGAGAGATTGTCCTCCTTTTTGCGATTTATTCACTTTATCTTTTTCGGGTACCGATGAGCAGCGTGTCATTAAAGTGTGTGAGCATGTACAAAAAGGACTGGAAATGACTTTTTCACAAGAGGAATGGAGGCAATATCATCCCAAGCTCTGGGGCCCAGCACCGGCGTATCTGGTGAAACTAAAAGATCGTTATCGGTATAGGCTGACCATTGCTTGCCAGAATAAGGAACCCATTCGAAGACTTCTGGCCGGCGTTTATCGCACTGTTCAATCGTCTCAAATGAGCAGAGGGGTTGCTCTTTTTATTGAGATCAACGGATTGGATTAAGAGTATGATCTTTAACATATGGATCAAAGAAAGGGTAAGATGTAGGAGGAATCGATATGTCAGTACGAAAGATTTATGTTCAGGGAGAAGAAGTATTATCAAAAAAAGCACATGCTGTAACGAAATTCGACCACAAGCTCCATATTTTGCTTGACGATATGAAGGACACATTGATTGATGCAGACGGTGCAGGCCTTGCTGCGCCTCAAATTGGTATTTTGCGGCGTGTGGTAGTTGTAGCTGATGGTGACACTATTATAGAGCTGGTCAACCCTGAAATCATTGCCACCCAAGGGGAACAGAATGGGTTTGAAGGGTGTTTGAGCGTACCTGGAAAGTATGGCATGGTAAAACGTCCCATGATTGTTACGGTTAAGGCACAGGATCGGAATGGATATCCTTTTACAAAGACGGGGCAAGGTCTGACGGCCCGTGCCTTTTGTCATGAAATTGATCATTTAAATGGTATGTTGTTTACAGAGCATGCCGAGCGTCTCTTCACACCAGAAGAAATTCAGCAGATGTCTGAGGAGGAAGCATGAGAATCCTATTTATGGGTACACCTGTATTTGCCCGTACTTCTCTGGAAGCGTTGGTAGAGAGTAAACATGAAATCATAGGTGTCTATACACAGCCAGATAAAAAGCAAAATCGCGGTATGAAGTGGAAGCCCAGCGCGGTTAAGGAATTTGCTATGACAAAAAAGATTCCAGTCTTTACCCCTGTTACATTGCGGGCAGAGGAAGAAACAGAACGTATTCAAGGGATGAAGCCAGATTTAATTGTGGTTGCAGCATATGGAAATCTTTTGCCAGAGTCCATTTTGTCGATTCCTCCTTATGGTTGTATCAACGTCCATTCTTCGCTGTTGCCGAAATACCGTGGAGCTGCTCCAATCCAGTGGGCGATTCTGAATGGAGAGAAAGAGACAGGCGTTACCATTATGCATATGGTGAAACAATTAGACGCAGGAGACATGATTCAACAAGAAGCGACTGCAATTGGCGTGAATGAAACAGCAGAAGAGCTGCATGATCGACTGATGAAGATGGGAGCAGATTTGTTAATCAGAACCATTTCAGCCATAGAAGCGGGTACAGCAACCCGGACCAAGCAGGAAGATGCAAAATCTTCTTATGCACCTATGTTAACAAGGGAACTATCTCCTATGGATTTTTCCCGTCCTGCGGCTGCGCTCCATAACCAGGTGCGTGGATTGTATCCATGGCCCTCTGCAACGGCGATACTAGGGAACAAAAAGTTGAAGATTTTGCAGTCTCGTTTGACAGGAGAACATACGGAGCAGATGCCGGGGGAAATCGTATGCGCTGATCAAGAAGGTATTCGGATAGCCTGTGGAAACGGAAGTATCCTGCTCATTACAAGAGTACAGGCAGAGGGCGGGAAGAAAATGAGCGCTGCTGACTATCTGCGTGGCCATGCGCTTCAGTAATGCATTTCCCGGGAAAAGGGACCAAAGACGAAAGGAAGAAACAAGATGAAAACCGCCCGTGAAATTGCTTTATTAACACTTTCTGCCTGCTCAAAAGAAGGGGCATGGGCAGGTGCATATCTCAACAGTGCTATTCGTCGGGAAGGACTGGATTCAAGAGAAGGGGCATTAGCCCTTCGCCTATGCTATGGTGTATTGCAAAATCGCCTGTTATGCGATTTTTACCTTTCTCATTTTTGCACGACTCCCTTGAAAAAACTGGAAGACCATGTGTTAAACACCTTGCGTATGGGTCTTTATCAATTGCTTTTTTTAGACAAAATTCCAAACAGTGCTGCAGTCAATGAATCTGTCAAATTGGCAAAGAAATATGGGAAGAATCCTCGTTCTTCTGGGCTTGTCAATGCTGTATTGCGGGCAGTCATTCGGAATCAACAAAATCTCCCTTCCGTGCCTGAGAAAGATCCGGCAGAACGTTTGTCTATTCAGTATAGCCACCCTCAATGGCTTGTAAAGGAATTATGCGAAATACTGACAGAAAAAGACACAGAAAGGTTTTTAAAAGCCAATAATACAGAGGCTCCAGTAACCCTTCAGATCAATCCGCTCAAGACCAGTTTACAAGCTGTCCAAGAGAACTGGGAAGGTCCGGGCAACCTCACCGTCCACAAATGGCTGCCCGATTGCCTCCAAGTGGATCATGGCGGCGATCTGGAAAAAGTGAAAGGCTGGAGCGAAGGGCAGTTTTGGGTGCAAGACCCTGCCGCTAAATTGGCTGTTATGGCTGCTGGGCCTCAAAAAGGATGGCGTGTGTTGGATGCCTGTTCAGCGCCAGGAGGAAAATCGTTTGCTGCTGCTGCCCTGATGGAAAACGAAGGCTCCATTCATGCTTGTGACATTCACCAGCGCAAATTGTCTCTCGTAGAAAAAGGAGCAGCGCGTTTGGGATTCACTTGTATCCAGACAGAAATACAGGATGCTGGAACACGGAGAGGAGAATGGGAAGGGCAATTTGATCTTGTCATTGCAGACCTTCCTTGTTCTGGCATGGGTGTGATTCGCAAAAAGCCGGATATCCGGTATCATGCACCAGACTCCATGAAACGATTACCAGAGATACAGAAACGTCTTTTAAACAATCTCAGCCATTATGTAAAACCGGGGGGTATTCTGCTCTATTCCACTTGTACCATTCTGAAAAGAGAGAATGAAGAAGTGGTTGCTTCTTTTCTAACAGATCGGAGAGATTTTTCTCTTGAGGCATTTTCACTTCCGTGTCCTTTGGGCAATGCATCAGGAGGAATGCTCACCTTATGGCCGCAGATACAAGGGACAGATGGCTTTTTCATTGCGCGTATGAGGAGAGAGAAATAAATGGATAAGATTGATCTCAAATCGAAAACAATGGACGAACTGATCCAATGGGCAAGTGAGCATGGAGAACCTGCCTTTCGCGGAAAACAGATTTTTCGATGGATACATACAGGTGCGACTTCCTTTGACCAGATGACAAACCTCCCCAAAAGATTGAGGGAGGAAATGGAATCTACCTGTTACTTAACCGCACCAAAAGTGGAACAAAAACAGGTATCTGACCAGGACGGTACGATCAAATATTTATGGCGCTTGGCAGATGGCAATTGTGTCGAGACCGTGTTGTTGCGATATCAATATGGCAATACTGTTTGCATCTCTTCCCAAGTAGGGTGTAGAATGGGATGTGCATTCTGCGCTTCTACCCTGGGCGGCTTGGTACGCAGTTTATCTGCATCTGAAATTTTGGATCAAGTACTGTTTACGCAAATTGATTCTGGCTTTCCAATTTCCAATATTGTTTTAATGGGAATTGGAGAGCCTTTGGATAATTTTGATGCTGTTTTGCGATTTTTAGAGTTGGTGAACCATCCAGAGGGCATGAAGATTGGAATGCGTCATATTTCTCTTTCCACCTGTGGATTGACAGAAAAAATTGACAAATTGGCCACTTATCGCTTACAATTAACGTTGTCAGTATCGCTTCATGCACCAGACAATGAAACCCGTTCCCGGTTGATGCCGATCAATCAGAAGTATGGTGTGGAAGCGGTATTTGATGCATGCCGCCGGTATTTTGAACAAACAGGGCGTCGTGTTTCCTATGAATACGCGATGATCGATGGTGTGAATGACTCTGATGTACAGGCTGACTTATTGGCAGAACATCTCAAAGGGGCTCCGGGGCATGTTAATTTGATTCCGCTGAATTATGTAGAAGAGAGAGAACTTCAACCGAGTCAACGTGTTGCCTCCTTCAAAAAAAGACTGGAGCGGCAAGGAGTAACGGTGACGGTACGAAGAAAACTTGGCAGTGACATTGATGCTTCCTGCGGTCAATTACGACGCAAGCATATCAAAAAAGGGCAAAAGGAGCATTTATGAGTTATTACCAATGACATATGCCAAAAGAAAGAGGGACAAGATAGGAACGGAGTGTTATAACATGAGGATTTGGGGCATTACCCATCGGGGAGCCGTTCGTGCAGAAAATCAAGATGCCTACCATTTCATTTTACCTACAACAGGTGTTGCGTTGGGTGTTGTATGTGATGGCATGGGCGGTGCAAGAGGCGGTAAAATTGCCAGCCGAATGGCGGTTCGTACATTTACAGATTGGTTACGATCAAAACTTTTAGAAGAATGGAAAGAAGAACCACTGAAGGAGTTATTGGAACAGGCAGCGCAAGCAGCCAATAGAGTGGTATACGAACGGGCAGAGGAAGACCCTTTGTTAGAAGGAATGGGAACAACAATGGTAGCAGCCGCGTTTCTTTCTGATCGTGCCATTGTTTTAAATGTGGGTGACAGCAGGGCATATCACATCACAGGTGAAACCATTACCCGGGTGACCAATGATCATTCGGTAGTAGAGGATATGGTATCTCATGGTAAGATTACCAGAGAAGAGGCAAGGTATCATCCCCAGAAGAATTTAATTACCCGAGCTCTTGGTGCGGAAGAGCATGTAATTTGTGATCTCTTTACTGTCCCCTTTGCTCCAGGTGACTATTTACTTCTTTGTTCAGATGGTCTGACCAATATGATATCAGACGAAGAATTGCTCTCTGAAATCAAGCATAATGGAGCACTAGACACCTGTTGCGATCAATTGTTGCAAATAGCACTGTCTCGCGGTGCACCTGACAATGTTACAGCGGTATTATTTCAAATTTAATTAGCCAATAAAGGAGGATATTTACCATGGATCAATACATTGGTAAATTTCTCGATAATCGATATGAACTCTTGGAAGTCATTGGCTCTGGCGGTATGGCGCAAGTATATCGAGCCCGTTGCCACCGTCTCAACCGACTGGTTGCCGTAAAAATTCTGCGCAGTGATTTGGCACAGGATGCGGATTTTCGCCGAAGGTTCCATGACGAGTCTCAGGCCGTTGCAATGCTTTCTCATCCTAATATCATGTCTGTATACGACGTAAGCCGAACAGGCGATATAGAATACATTGTGATGGAATTGATTGACGGGATTACGCTGAAACAATACATGAAAAAAAAGGGAACGCTTAATTGGCGGGAGTCCCTGCATTTTATCACGCAAATTATGAAAGGGCTGAGTCATGCCCACAGCCGTGGCATTATCCACCGAGATATCAAGCCACAAAATATTATGGTACTGCGAGATGGCAGTGTAAAAGTTACAGATTTTGGAATTGCACGTTTGGTTTCTTCTGCTCAGAACACGCTGACACAAGAAGCCCTGGGTTCAGTACACTATATTTCACCAGAGCAGGCAAAAGGGAGCAGGGTAGATGCCAGATCTGACATTTATTCAGCAGGGGTTGTTTTGTATGAAATGACAACTGGGCGTCTGCCATTTGAAGGAGATTCGGCAGTATCTATTGCCATACAGCATATTAATTCTATGCCATTATCTCCAAGGGAGTTGAATCCGGAAATACCCGAAGGACTGGAAAAAATTACATTAAAAGCAATGGCACCGCTTCCGGACGATCGATATTCTTCAGCAGATGAAATGTTGGCCGACTTGGAAGAATTTCGGAAAAACCCTAATATCAATTTTGCGTATCATCAAGGGCCGACGATTGATATTTTAGCAGATGAGCCGACGCGAAAGATCCCTGTTACATCCAATGACACCAATGTAAGAGGCGGTTATACACCCCCCCCACCACCGGAACAACATGATAGGAAGAGAGAAAAGGGGAAAAAGAAACCACAAAAAAATGGATTTTTTATTGCAGCAATAGTAGCGGTATCGTTGTTTGTTATTGGAATTGGCTATTTTCTATGGGTCTTTTTCTTCAGTGGCATGTTTGCGGCCAATAATACAATAGAAGTTCCATCATTGATTGGAAAAACCTTGGAGGAAGTACAGAATAGTGAAGAATATCAACAATTTGAAATTGTAGAAGGGGAAACCGTAGCCAACGATGAATATGAGGAAGGCCAAATTGTAGATCAAGATCCAGAAGCAGGGCGGATGGTAAAAGAGCATTCTGTTATTACTGTCACCATTGCTTCAGGTGAGGAAGAAAATCAAGTTTCTGTAGAGGATGTAATCAATCAAGAGGCTACAGAGGCCCTTAGGATTTTGGAGAACCAGGGGTTGAAAACCAATCCACAATATGAAGAATCCGAATCAGTGACAGAAGGATATGTTATTTCCACAGATCCAGAGGCTGGCACTTCTGTTTCGGAAGGAGATACTATTACTGTTTACATCAGTTCAGGGCCAAAACAAGTTTTGGTAACAGTACCAGTAGTGACTGGCACTACAGAGGAAGAGGCAATTCAGACCTTAGAGAACGCAGGATTGTCGATAGGTACGATTAGAGAAGTGGATAATGATGCTGAAAAGGGCCTGGTAATATGGCAGAGCATTCCGTATGGAACAGAAGTGGCGAAAGGCACTACAATCAACCTGCAAATCAGCAAAGGTCCACAAGCCACACCAACGCCTAGTCGAGAGCCGGAAGTACCGTCAGCAGAACCCACATCTGTTCAGCCCAGTGAGAATCCGGATCAACCGGTATCAAAGACATTTTCCGTTAAGCTGCCAGAAGGAGAAGGCAATGTACATGTTCGCATTTTAGTCAATGGAGAAGTGGGATATGATCAAACGATAGACCGAACCAACATTACTACAATTCAACCAACATTGACAGGATTGGGTACATGTATCATTGAAGTATACTTTGATGGCGTGCTGAGTGCCACCCAAACCGTTGATTTTAGTGAGTAAATGATGGAAGGTACGATTTTAAAAGCGGTTGGCGGTTTTTATTATGTTTATGATGGAGAAAAGCTGATCACATGCCGAGCAAGAGGGCGGTTCCGCCATCAGAAAATGACACCATTGGTAGGGGATCGGGCCACAGTAACATCTTTAACAGAAGACAGTGGAGTACTCGATGCCATTGCAGAGCGAAAAAACGTCTTTTTTCGCCCTCCCATTGCTAATGTAGATCAATTGGTATTGTTTGCATCAGAAACCATTCCCCGTACCGATCCGTTTTTATTGGACCGTGTAGCGGCCATAGGAGAATGGCAGAACTGTCCCAGCATTATTTGTATCAACAAATGTGATCTGGAGCGAAGTGATCGTTTATATTCCATTTATCAAAAAGCCGGTTTTCAAACGATAAGAGCAAGTGCAAAGACCGGAGAAGGGGTAGAAGAACTTCGGGCTCTTTTACAAGGCAAAATCTCTGTGTTTACAGGCAATTCTGGTGTTGGAAAATCCAGTATGATCAATGCTCTTTTTCCACAGATGGCCTTAGAAGTGGGGGAAGTCAGCGAAAAACTGGGGCGGGGACGACATACGACCCGAACAGTGGAGCTGTTCCAAATAAAGGGAATTGTTATTGCAGATACGCCGGGCTTCTCTTCCTTTGATGCTGTGCAGAATACAGAATACAAGGCTGAACAGTTGCAGTTTGCATTTCGAGAATTCGCTCCCTATTTGGGGCAATGTCAATTTACAGGTTGTTCTCACACAAAAGAAAAAGGATGTGCTATTTTAGAGGCAGTAGCATCTGGAGATATTCCCCAAAGCCGCCATAAGAGCTATGTACGCCTGTATGAAGAAATGATGGCAGCAAAACCTTATTAAAAGAACAAGAGACGTTGACAGCTACATTGCTGTCAGCGTCTTTTTATTTAGAGAGAAAGAAAAATTTGAACCTTTTTCCATCCAATACGTATACTGAAAGAAAGAGGAACTGCCATTTTTAGCTGGGGAAGGGGATGAAGGTGCCATTCGAAAACGAAGAACAAAAGGGTTTTGTATCATCGCCTTCGGTTGCGGGATCATTTTAGCTCGCGTATTGCCAGTGGGCGCGCTGATTTTTGTAACGGGAGTTGCTTTGATCTGTTTAGGGTATCATTGTATCAAACGATAATAGAAGGAGGAATTGCAATGAAGATAGTAGTTGTAAAATCGCCCAAATTATTGAAAGGGATTCTACGTACATTATTTCACCTAAAATAAGTCCATTTTCAAAAAGCAGTGGCATAAAACGGGCAGTGTCTTCATATGTTTCTACATCAGAACCAGAGAAATGGGTACAAGGAGTGGATGTGTATGGAGCTTCAATTAAAACGCAGTCAGATGGATCGTTATGAGTCTGTTTTACATACGACAGCGGTTCAGGAAGAGACAATGGAGATGATTGTCCCGGATGCCTGTCCGGATATCTTACGCATTGTGGATACAGAAGGGATGGTATTGGTTCGCAGCAAAGAGGCAAAAGCGGGTGTAGCCCAAATTGATGGCATTGTAAAAACAACGGTTCTATATGTCCCGGAAGGAACAGTGGGATTGCAGAGATTGCTTCTTCAAATTCCCTTTTCCTGTAAAGTGGAACACCCTGGAGTTGTACCGCAAATGATATTGCAAGTACACCCCTCTATTGTATCGGCAGAAACGCGTATCATGAATCCAAGGAAGGTTTTAGCAAAAGTGGAACTCTCTCTGTATGTAGAAGGAGATGTGCCTCATACGGTAGAACTTTGTACGGAGATTGAGGCGGACCCGTCCCTCTCTTTACAGACGCTGCAAAAAGAGGAAACCGTTTGGATGATCATGGGAGTAGGCGAAAAACCCTTTCAATTCTCCGATCAAATGAATCTCCCCTCGGGAAAACCAGATGTGGAAGAGATATTGAAATATCGGGTTTTCATTTCCTGTGATGATGCAAAAATGATTGGAACGAAACTGATATTCAAAGGAGAGGTGGAATTACATCTTTTTTATCGAAGTGTTGCAGGGTCATTGCAAACAGTAGAGTATACATTGCCTTTCTCACAAATCATGGAAATGAAAGGTGTGAGTGAAAGTGCCAATTGTACGGTTTCTGTCATCTTGTCCGATTTTTCCATAGGTGTGGAAACAGACGATAGTGGAAGTCGTTTGGAATGCTCTATGGGTTTTTTGGCTCAAGCCCAAGCATGGGAAGAGAAGCCGGTTGCCTTTCTCTCTGATGTATACAGCACGTCCTTTTCGGTTGTTCCTCAGTTCCAAAACGATTTTTTCTATGGAGCAAGAGAGTTGGGTGAAAATCGAAAAAGCAGACGGGAGTCCATAGAAACAGCTGTTTTGCCAAAATCGGTTTTAGATGTATATGTGTTAACAGGTACCGTGGCGCAGATGCAGGAAAATGAGTATAAAATTTTTTCGGTAGATACACAAGTAATGGTATTATATTTAGGGGAAGACAATCAAGTTTATCAAGCAAATATGCGTGTACCAGTAGAAGAAAGAATTATTCTTGACCCACAAAAGACCTGTTTTTGCAGAGCTGTTTGCCTTGGAGAAGTGTTTGCCACACCAACGCCAGGAGGATTGGAAGTGCGGTATCCGGTTGATTTTCTGTTTCAGGTGTTGACAGAGGAAAAAGTGACCAGTGTTTCCGACGTCACACTGGAAGAGGGAGAGATCCCGGAACGTCCATCGGTTGTCATTCGAATGACAGAAGCAGGGGATCAAATTTGGGATTTGGCGAAAAAGTATGCTTCTACCATGGAAGATATCTGTGCGGCCAATGGTTTAGAGGATCCAAAAGATGTGTTGCCTTCTGGACGTCTTCTTCTCATTCCCCGTAAACGTTAGCATGGAGTGGTGAAGGGTCTGAAACGTCCCTTTTATTTACAGGGGAAATGTGAGGGATGCCTGACACTGGAGCCTTTGAGGGATCGCACAGTTCTTTCGATTTCTTGCAAAAAAAGAGAAGAAGGCGTTTACAAAGGAGTACTGTATGGGAAGAAAGGGAGAATCTCTGTTGGAACACTTCTTCCTAACGACGAGATGCTGCAGTTGCGATGCATCTTACCGACTGCCCAGTTGGAAGAAGCGGGAGAGATAGAGAGAGGGGAAGCGATTCTCTCTTTCTCCGCTTCTGAAAGAACAGAGTATCTGCCAGGGTGGCGGAAAGAGCCGACGCCTGAGCGGTTGTTTGAAGATCCTGTTTTGATAAAAGCAGCAAGAAAGTTGAATGATGCATGGACGCGCCAGGAAAATGGGGTTCTCTTTTTGGCGCTTCCATGGAAAGGGGAATTTCCCATGCTGCCCCTTTTTTGCTTTGCAAGGATTATGAATTTAGAAGGAAACCTATATGTTGTCTTTGCCTTAGATGCTCACGGCATGCCAATAGCAACGAAATGGTGATAAAATGATGCAGTGAATAGGCGGCCGTTTTTTCGGCCGCCTGTTTACTGTTGATTTTTATAAAAAATGAGGCGTTTTGAAACGCCTCATTTTTGTGAGCAAGCCTGTAAGCCGGGTTCTGTCTTTTAAGACAGCCATCTATCTTGGCGCATTGTTGCCAACACGCTCCAGCCACCTCCCCGGGGAAGCCGGGCCAGCTTTGGCGCTCTACGCCACCCCCTCCACGGTGTTGCTCCAGATAGAGTTTACAGGACCGAACAGTTCCCAGTCGGCCGGTGAGCTCTTACCTCGCCTTTCCACCCTTACCACAACGCATTGTGGCGGTATATCTCTGTTGCACTTTTCCTGAAGTCGCCTTCGGCGGGCGTTACCCGTTATCTTTGCCCTATGGAGCCCGGACTTTCCTCATAAGCAGCCTTTCGGCTTGCTCACGCGGCTGTCCAGCTTACTCACATCATCGTTGCTTGACAAATGCAGAATAACCTGCTTTTTATCAATAGACTGATTTATTTTAAGTCAAATCAGCAAAGATGTCAATGGCAATACCGTTTCTTTGATTGGAAGAAGAGGGGAATTTCAATTGAAATTGCTATAGAAATGATCTATAATTGGACAGAAGGAGCGCCGGTTCGGATTAATCCGTTGGGCTCCCAGAAGGTGATAATACAAAAGGAGGAAAAACCATGCGCTCCACGGTACAAGAATTTTTATCTTCCCTTAGAGGAAAACGAGTTGCGGTGATTGGAATTGGCGTAAGCAATACACCTCTTATCCATATGCTGCTTCGCGCAGGTATTTCTGTTACAGCGTGTGACAAGAATGATCGGCTACAGTTTGGAGAAGTAGCAGAAGAACTGGAAAGTTTGGGTGCCACATTGCAGCTCGGGGAAGATTATTTACAAAATTTGGATCAGGATGTTATTTTCCGCACACCTGGAATGCGGCCCGACCATCCCGCTTTGATGAAAGCAGCTGCCAATGGGAGTGTCATCACGTCAGAAATGGAAGTGTTTTTTGATGTTTGCCCCTGTCCTATTATTGCAGTAACAGGAAGTGACGGGAAGACCACCACAGCAACCATTATTGCCAAGTTATTGGAAAAAACAGGGATCAACACTTATTTAGGCGGCAATATTGGGAAGCCGCTGCTTTCCCAAGCAGCTGATATGCTTCCGGAAGATCGAGTAGTTCTGGAACTTTCTTCCTTCCAGTTGATGAGTATGAAAAGTAGCCCGGATATTGCAGTTATCACCAATTTGGCTCCAAATCATTTGGACGTACATCGTTCTATGGAGGAATATATCGCAGCCAAAGAGAATATTTTCCTCCACCAAGGGAGAAGTGGGACCCTTGTTTTGAATTATGATAATGATATCACCCGTTCCTTTGCGTCTAAGGCAAAGGGAAAAGTGGTATTTTTCGGACGGCTGAAAGCCCCAAAAGAAGGTGTTTATCTCCATAATAACAAAATTTCTTTCCGCAAAGGTGATAAGGTAAGACGTGTTTTAGAAACGTCGAGTATTTTGCTTCCAGGAGTGCATAATATTGAAAACTACATGGCTGCCATTGCAGCAGTTGACGGCTTGGTTCCGGACGAAATCATTCGGGAATTTGCCGCTTCTTTCCGGGGAGTGGAGCACCGCATTGAACTGGTTCGAAAACGCAATGGTGTATCTTTTTATAACGATTCCATTGGGACCAGCCCAACACGTACCATTGCTGGTTTACGATCATTCCCAAGCCCTGTGATCTTGATTGCAGGCGGATATGACAAACATTTGCCTTTTGACGAGTTGGGGAAAGAAATTGTAGCCCATGTTAAAACACTGGTTTTAAACGGAGCTACAGCTGGCAGCATTCGTGATGCTGTAGAACATGCACCAGGGTATCAAAAAGGAAAACCAGATATTATAAATTGCCATAATTTTGAAGCGGCTGTTTATGCGGCAGTTGCCGCAGCGAAAGAAGGAGATGTAGTATTGCTTTCTCCTGCCTGCGCTGCATTTGACCAGTTTAAAAACTTTGCAGAACGTGGTGCTACTTTTAAAAAAATCATTTATGAACTGTGAGTGTGTCAAGATGGATATCAAAGCAACATTCAAGGCGCTGTGTGAGATTGGCGGGCCATCCGGTTTTGAAACAGGAGTGATTCAAAGTGCTTCTTCTTTTCTAAAACCTTTTGTAGATGAGACATGGATCGATCCTGCTGGGAACTTGGTTGGAGTGCGGCGCTGTGGGAAAAAGCAAGCAAAGCGTGTTTTGCTGGATGCTCATTTAGACGAAGTGGGCCTTATTGTCACGGGAATCGATCAGGGTTTTTTGCGGTTCCAAACCATTGGTGGAATTGATTTGCGTGTGTTGGTAGACTGTAAGGTAATGGTGTTGACAGACCCGCCTTTGCCAGGCGTTATCACCTGTTTGCCGCCTCATCTCCAAGACAAAGAACAATTTGATCAGACTCCCAGTTTGGAAAAACTGCTCATAGATGTAGGCTTGTCTGCGGAAGAAGCGCAAAAGAGAATTCCTCTTGGAACACCTGTTGTATTTCATAGTACCTGTATTTCTCTGGGAGAGGATTTGATTTGCGGGAAAGCGCTGGATGACCGTGCCGGTTTTGTGGCACTGCTGCGCACACTAGAACGACTGCAAGACAAAAAGCTCCCGGTGGACCTTTATGTTATGGGAAGCACACAGGAAGAAGTAGGCGGACTGGGTGCAGGGAATGGAGCATATGCCATTGATCCCTACTGTGCTATAGCAGTAGATGTTACCTTTGGACAAACGCCGGATACGCCAGGGGAAAAATCCTTTCCACTGGGAAGCGGTGCAGCCATAGGAGTGGGTCCCAATATGACACGTTGGATGTCACAGCGGTCGATTCAATTGGCAAAAGAGAGAGAAATCCCCTATCAAATAGAAGTGATGCCGGGAAGCTCTGGTACCAATGGTTGGGCAATACAGATTATAAGAGAAGGTATCGCCACAATGGTGGTAAGTTTGCCTGTTAAGCATATGCATACACCGGTAGAAATATTGGCGCTTTCTGATGTAGAAGCAGTGTCAGCTCTTTTGGAAGCGTTGATTGAGTCGTTTGGGGAGGAAACACAATGAACACAATGCTTGATCAGCTGAAAAAACTATGTGCATGTAACGGTGTTTCTAGTTTTGAGGATGAAGTGAGAGAGTATCTTATGGAGCAAGTGACGCCATATGCAGACGATATCCGTGTGGACGCCATGGGAAATGTGATTGTCTTTAAAAAAGGAAATCGCCCTTGCGGTAAGAAGGTATTGCTGTCTGCACATATGGATGAAGTTGGCATGATCGTTCGGCATATTACAGAAGAAGGCTATTTAAAATTTGCTTTTGTTGGTGGTGTAGACCGCAGGGTTATCTTGGGAAAACAAGTCTTTATTGGCCCATCCCGCATCCCAGGGATTGTAGGGTTAAAGCCACATCACTTGGTAGGCAAAGAAGAAGAAAAACGAGTTCCCAAAGCAGAAGATTTATATATCGATATTGGCGCTCGAAATCGAAAAGAGGCCGAAGAGAGGGTTTCTCTGGGAGAATATGTGGCATTTTCTTCGGAACAGGGTCCTTTGGGCGACCATTTGTTCCAGTCCAAGGCTATTGACGACCGTGCAGGTTGCGCTGTGTTGTTGCGTCTGATTCAAGAGCCGCTGCCTATAGATTGTACCTTTGCATTTACCGTTCAAGAGGAAGTTGGCACCCGTGGTGCTTTTGGAGCTGCTTTTTCTGAAAAACCAGAGGTTGCTTTGGTGGTAGAGGGTACAACCGCGGCTGATTTGCCAGGAGTACCTCCCCACAAACAAGTTTGCGCTTTGGGAAAAGGAGTGGTGATTCCCTTTATGGATGGAGGTACCATTTACGATCGGGAACTTTACCATTTGCTAACGCAAATTGCAACGGAGAAAGACCTTCCATGGCAAACAAAACAATATATCTCTGGCGGTACAGATGCCAGAACCATCCAACGCAGTGGGGTTGGTGTCAAAACAGCTGGAATTGCAGTTGCAGTACGTTATCTACACGCCCCAACCAGCGTTGTTGACATCCAGGATTTCGAAGGTTTGTATTTATTGGCACATGGATTTCTGGAGCAGATGGGCAGGATGTATGGATAAATACCTTTGCTGGATCGATGGTTAATGAAATGGAGAAAGGATTATTATGAAAGAGGAACATAATCACCCGCTGGGCCTCTCTCCCAAAGTGTTGGATTTGGCAGAGCGGGCAGAGGCAGATCTGCAAACAATATGGAAACGTATTGATGAGATTGCCTTTCAAAACACGCAAAAAGTGCTGGCGGCATTTCAGAAGTATAAAGTATCTGACGGTTGTTTTGCCGGAACCACAGGATATGGATATGATGATAAAGGAAGGGACGTACTGGATCAGATATATGCAGAAGTATTTCGTGCAGAAGCGGCTTTGGTGAGAATCGGTTTTGTAAACGGAACACACGCCATTACCAGTGCGTTATTTGGTGTTTTGAGGCCGGGAGATACCCTTGTATCCGTCACAGGAGCGCCATACGACACATTACTTGGGGTGATCAATGGGACAGGCACAGGTTCTTTAAAGGAATTTGGCGTCCAGTATAGCCAGGTAGAACTGTTGGAGGATGGCAGTCCGGACATTCCAGCTATTTTAAAGGCGGTGGCAGGAGAATCGGTCAAGGTGGTGTTGATATCCCGCTCACGAGGATATTCGACACGGCCCTCTTTGCAGATCAAACAGATCAAGATATTATGTGAAGAGATTCGCAAGGCCAACTCCAAAGCTGTGATTTTGGTGGACAACTGCTATGGTGAATTTGTAGAGCTTCAAGAACCGATAGAAGTAGGGGCAGATCTCATCGCGGGGTCTTTGATCAAAAACCCGGGTGGCGGAATCGCGCCAACAGGAGGTTATATTGCCGGCCGAAAGGATCTGGTTTCCTTGGCAGCGATGCGCCTGACTGCTCCGGGAATCGGAGGGGAGTGTGGTTCGACCATTGGGCAAAACCGTCTGCTGTATCAAGGATTCTTTTTAGCGCCCCATGTTGTAGCACAGGCAGTGAAAACTGCGGTTTTTACCGCTAAAATGATGGAGCTTCTCGGATACCACACAGATCCTGCGTCAGATGCCAGTCGAACCGACATTGTACAAACCATCTCGTTCGGTGAACGGGAATCCGTCTGCCGGTTCTGCAAGGGAATTCAAATGGGTGCGCCAGTCGATTCGTTTGTAACACCGGAACCATGGGATATGCCAGGATACGATTGCCAAGTAATCATGGCAGCTGGTGCATTTATCCAAGGTGCTTCCATTGAGCTGTCATGTGACGCACCGATGCGAGAACCATATTTAGCCTATTTACAAGGAGGATTGACATACGAGTCAGGGAAAACAGGTGTTTTACTTGCGGTTCAGCAATTGTTAACAGGACAAGAATAAAGTCGGAATAGCACAAGCTGGTGTCTGCATACAGTGGAATATGGGGGGTGACCTGCATATGTCCCGAATGATTGCTAGGCGCCGTTGGAGACGGCCGCCGCCTGTGCGTCGGCCACTTACGTTGAAAAGACGTGTCACTCGCTGGGTCAGTTTCCTGCTTGGTTTTTTGGTGCTCTGCATTGTGATCATTCAATGGAGACTTCGGCCTTTGATGATAAGCCTGGCAGATGCGAGAGTATCAGGCTTGGTGATGGATGCCATTGAAACATCGATAATGCAGGAATTGTCAAGTGAAACCGTTTCTTACGAAGATTTGATCCAATTTGAAAAAGATGAGGAAGGGAATATTACAGCATTAAAAAGCAATATGACAGGACTAACCCAAGTTCGATATCGTTTGGTTTCCAATCTGGTGGAGGATTTATCTGATTTAACTTCAACAGAAATAGGAATACCAATCGGAAATTTAACAGGGAATGCATTTCTTTCAGGTTTGGGACCAGAGATTCCGGTGCGCATTGTATCCATTGGTTCTGTGAAATCCGGATTTGACAATTCCTTTCACTCAACTGCAATCAATCAAACGATCCATAAAATCTTGTTTCACATTACAGTGGAAGTGCGCATTTTATTGCCTGGTGGGGTAACAAGTACAACGGTAGAGAGTACAGTTAACATTGCAGAAACCGTCATCGTTGGCACGGTACCAGACAGTTACACTTACTTTAGCCAGTTTGATACGGTAAAAGAAGCTTCCGAAGCATATTTCGACTATGGTTCGGAGTTGGAAGAATAGCAAGAAGGAGAAGCTGTTCTATGGATGTGACAACAGAAATTCAAAAGTTGCGAAAAACATTGGAAGAACATAATTACCATTATTACGTCAAAGACGATCCTGTTATTTCAGATTATGAGTATGATCAATTGATGCGTCGCTTAATTCAGCTGGAAGAGGAGAATCCGGAGCTTATTACTCCGGATTCTCCTACACAACGAGTGGGTGGCAAGGCACTTTCTGCTTTTGCACAGGTTAGGCATCGTGTTCCACTGGAAAGCCTGCAAGACGTGTTTTCTGTTGAGGAATTATTGGCATTTGATCAGCGTGTTAAAAATCAAATACCTGATCCAGTATATGTGGTAGAGCCTAAAGTAGACGGACTATCGGTGGCATTAGAGTATGAAAATGGCCGTTTGGTGCGAGGAGCCACCAGGGGAGACGGTGTCATTGGCGAGGATGTAACAGAGAATTTAAAGACCATTGGGTCAATACCATTGCGCATTGAGCATGCACCTTCTGTTTTAGTGGTCAGAGGTGAGGTGTATATGCCTCGTAAAGTCTTCGAACAGCTGAATCAAGAGAGAGAGCTGGCGGAATTGCCTCTCTTTGCCAATCCTCGCAATGCTGCTGCTGGATCATTGCGGCAATTAGACCCTCAAATAGCTGCTGAGCGCCATTTGGATATTGCTATCTTCAATATCCAAGAGGCAGAAGGGCTCACATTTGAAACTCATATAGAAACACTTTCCTATTTGGAACAGAGGCACTTTAAAGTGATCGAACATCATTTGTGCAAAGATATTCAAGAAGCGGCACAGTGGATTGAAACCATAGGCCAACAAAGGGAACGGTTTTCCCATGAAATTGATGGCGCTGTAGTCAAATTAAATGATTTGAGGGGAAGATCTCTTCTTGGCAGCACAGCAAAATTCCCACGTTGGGCAGCTGCTTTTAAATATCCACCAGAAGAGAAGCCATCTCGTGTCAAGGAGATAGTGGTTCAGGTGGGACGTACTGGTGTGTTGACGCCAAAAGCAGTGGTAGAGCCTGTTCGTCTAGCAGGAACAACCGTGACCAAAGCTACATTGCATAATCAAGATTTTATTTCTGACAAAGATATTCGGGTGGGGGATACCGTTTTGCTGCGGAAGGCAGGAGAGATTATACCAGAAGTCATTTCTGTATTATTGGACCAGAGACCGGAAGGCACGGTTCCCTATCATTTACCAGATAGCTGCCCTGTTTGCGGAGCGCCGGTGCGTCGTGATGCAGAAGGGGCAGCATACCGGTGCACCGGGGCAGAATGTCCAGCACAATTGGTTCGTCATGTAGTCCATTTTGCATCTCGAGATGCAATGGATATTGAGGGATTGGGACCTGCAGTGGCAGAGAGTCTGATGGCATCTGGTTTGATCCATTCGGTAGGTGATTTGTATGATCTGACGGTAGAACAAGTGGCTGCTCTGGAACGGATGGGACAAAAATCAGCTGAGAATTTAATCCTTTCCATTCAACACTCCAAAAAGCAAGATCTCTCTCGACTGGTCTATGCATTGGGAATCCGGCAAGTAGGGCAAAAAGCAGCGGCTATCTTGGCTTTGCACTTTCAAACATTATCTCGTTTAGAACATGCAGATTTAGAGACGTTAATGTCGATTCATGAAATCGGAGCAGTAACATCAGAGTATATTGTTGACTGGTTTTCCAGTGAACAGTCTCGGCATTTGCTCTCTCTGTTAAGAAAAGCTGGTGTCAATGAGACGACGACACTCCGGGCAAAAGAAAATCAGCCTCTTTCCGGGAAAATATTTGTTTTAACAGGAACATTAGAAATGTATACAAGGGACAAGGCAAAGGCCGCTATTGAAGCACTGGGCGGAACTGTTTCAAGCTCGGTTTCTAAAAAAACCAGCTATGTTGTTGCAGGAGAAAATCCCGGGTCCAAATTCAATAAAGCTCAAGAGCTTGGCATTCCCATCTTAAATGAAGGTGCATTTCAGCAATTATTGGAACAAAACAAAGGTTAAATATCCCATACTTTGTCTATAAAAAAGGAGAAGGCAATGACACTGTCGTCATTGCCTTCTCCTTTTTTGGTTTGAATCTACTTATTCCATGTTTATTGTTGCTTTTGTGTGATACGAAATAGGAGCAGACCAAAAAGGATGATAGAGCCACCAACGATAGTCGACAAATGGGGCACTTCTATGATCAAAAGGAACCCCAGCAATGTGGAAAAGAAAGGAGTTAAAAACATGTAATTGGTTACAGTGCTGGTTTGTTGTGCCAAAGATAAAGCATTTGACCAAAAGACGTATCCCAATGCACTGGGGAAAATACCCATGAAAATAACCGCCAAAAGAGGAGCGGGAGGGGCTTGTATGATTTGAGAAATAGCTTCTTTTGAAAAAAAGGAAAGCAAGATTGTCCCTGCAAAAATACTGTAGGCGGTAACTTGAAGAGGAGAGTAGGTGCGGGTTAAGTAACGCTGTAAAATATTATAGCAGCTGATCAACAAGGATGCTGCAAGAGTCCACAGAATGCCAATTTCCACGGAGAAGATGCCATTCCATAGAGTGAGAACAAGAATGCCACAAAATTCAATGGCAATTGCCACCCAGCTGGTGATTCGCATAGATTCTTTCAGGAACAATACAGCAAGAAGTGCTGTTAAAATAGGAGCAGTTGCAATGAGAATGCTACTCGTTGCAGAAGAAAGTGTTTCCAATCCTTTATTAAAGGTGATCATGTAGAAAAAAAAACCTACCGCACCGGTCACAAAGAAGAGGGGAATATCACGCAGCGCAGGCAAAGGAATTTTTTTGATCCACACAATGGGGATCAAAATGATACTGGCAATGGCATAGCGCAAAAATCCAACGGCATTGGCAGAGAAAGAGGAAAGAGCTATTTTGGTCAAAGCAAATCCGCTGGCCCACAATAGAATGGTAAAGAAAGAAAACAGATGCACAGATAGCTGCCGTTTCATATAGAACTCCTTTGTTGCTTTTGATAGGATTGATATAGGGTATCCTTTCTATCATTATAGTGGAAATGGAAAAAAGGACAAGAGGGAAAAGAAAAAGAAACCATTCAGCCGCAAGCATAACGCTTGCGGCTGAATGGTTTCTTAGGAGTCAAAAGAAGGGTTAGTGAAGTAAACATTTTTTTGGTCAAGACGCTTTTCTGCAAGGCGGAGTCCTTCGCCGAAACGTTGGAAATGAACAATTTCACGTGCCCTCAAGAATCGAATAACATCTGCTACATCAGGATCATCACAAAATCTGAGAATGTTGTCATAAGTAGCACGTGCCTTTTGTTCTGCTGCTAAATCTTCTGTTAAATCGGCAATTAAATCTCCTTTTACGCCGATACCAGCTGCATTCCAAGGAGAACCTGATGCCGCAGTTGGGTAGATGCCGGTAGTATGATCAATGAAGTAAGGGCCAAAGCCACCGTCCTCAATTTCCTTTTTTGTTAGATTTCTTGTGAGCTGATGGACAATAGCGCCAATCATCTCTAGGTGACCTAATTCTTCCGTACCTACAGAAGCAACGGAAATGTTCCATATCCTGAAAAACGCTGAAAATCCGCATTTTTACGGCTTTCGGTTACATACCTTCCGTACC
>CAWVKD010000059.1:0-14934 GCA_963929765.1 Clostridia bacterium
ACTGGAAGTGGTTTTGTACCCGAAAGATTTAAATGAGGAGGTTCATGAATTTCAACTCCAAGACTATGTCCAAACCCATGCCCAAAATATGCTCCATATCCACCCTGTTCAATCACACGGCGGGCAGCGGCATCAATCTCTTTGCCCGGAATACCAGCTCTGGCAGCGGCAATGCCTGCCTCCTGGGCCTTTAGAACCAGCTGATATACTTTTTTCATTTCGTCACTGGCCCATCCCACTGCAACGGTACGGGTCATGTCAGAACAATATCCCTCATATATGCAACCAAAGTCCATGGTCACAAAATCACCTGGCTTTATTTTTCGTTCCGTGGGCACGCCATGAGGTAAACTGGAATTGGGCCCAGATACTACAATAGGGTCAAACGAGTTTTTTGCGCCACCCCAGCGCATCATGCGATATGTCAGTTCTGCTGCCAAATCCAGCTCTGATACACCAACTTTAATCTGCTTCAAAACGTCTTCCAATGCCTGCTCAGCAATCCACTGAGCTTTACGCATACGAGAAAGCTCTTCTTCCTCTTTGGCAGCCCGCAGTTCTGTAAGCAAGGCCTGGGCTGGCACCCATGTACAGGTTACTTGCTTGGTGAATCTCTGATATTCCAACACTGTCATAGACGATTCTTCAAAACCCAGTCGAGTCACATTACACTGATGCACCAAACGATCCAACACCTGAATATACGACTCTCCCCTAGCCAATTCCAATACTTGGGCATGCTCAATCGCTTGGGTCGCCGCTTCTGTGTATCGACTATCTGTAATAAAAAAAGATTGTCCTTCCGTAAGAAATACCATCCCATCTGAAGAGGCAAAGCCTGTTGCATAAAAACGGTTCGCCCCACTCGTCAGAACAATGGCATCGATTTGATATTCTTTCAATTTTTTTGTAATCTGTGTCAAATGATTCATCGTATGCCTTCTTTCTATCAACTTTTATCGATTAGGAAACGAGTCTTATTTTTGACCTGCCTGATGACGTTGCCGCCATTTTGCCAGCAGAATAAACGGTTGCTCCAAGCCGTGGCGCAAAATGCGGAAAAAATTGTCTCGAATCCGAATGGGTTTGACTAGATACACCGGAATACCTGCATTTTTACCCCCTAATACATCGGTAAAAATCTGATCTCCCACCATAATCGTTTCGTCTTTCCCACAGCCCATCTGCTCCATAGCTTTTAAAAAGGATGCTTTTCGAGGTTTGCCTGCATGGTCAATAAATGGAATTCCCAATTGATAGCAATATTGTTTGATCCGTGTTGGAGAACGATTGTTGGATAGAACAAAAAGAGAAATCCCATTACGCTCTAATGTTTCTTTCCAAGCAATTACCTTTTCTGTTGGTTCTCCTACAGAATAAGGACTAATGGTATTATCCAAGTCTGCTAACATCAGCCGTATGCCAGATGCAGCCAATGTCTCTGGATCCAGCTGATCGATGGTTGCATATACCCGGTCGGGCAGGAGAGAGAATGCCAATACGGTCTGCCGCCTTTCTTTTTCAAATAGTCATACATGATTGCACCATCTTCTTCATACAGTGCAAAAAGGATGTACGTTATTATAACACTGTTTTTGATCTTTGGACAAGGGGGTTTCCACCGATGAAAAAAATGCAGATCATACTTACCGCTCCTCCACAGTTCCTTCGCTCTGCATCTTTCCATAGAGCTACTATAGCCCATATGGTATATCACTTAGGAGAAGGCGGGCACCTGTTTCGAGATACATCATCCACCGCTGCAGTCCGCGGTGGCCTGATGGTAATTGATGATCAACCATTTGATGAAAAAGGCGAAATACCTGTTTTTTGTAAAGAAGTGTTGCAGGAATGCATCAGCCGCAGTTTCAGAGGTGTTATTCTCCATTTTCACAGAGAAACAAGCCCTCTTTCCTGCTCTATTGTGTCTCATCTGGCTACTCTTTTTGCACAAAGGTCCCTTCCTCTCTATGTGCCAGAAACATATGCTAACATCTCTTCAAAAACCATGGTTATGATTTCCACAGCAATCTCCGGAGGATCATTGCATCAACGTCTTACAGAGGCCGTAACACAATACGGTGCAACCCGAATTGCATTGGATGTGGAACGGGTCGCAGCCGATTTCTTTCTGCCGGCACCAGATGGTATAGGTACGCCTCTTACTTTTGAAGCGCTACAGACATTGCGAGAAAAACATCACCCTGCTATTTTCTTTTCTAATGAACTTTGTAGTCATTATTTTACTTATACAGACGATATGGACCACACCCATTTTGTTCTTTTTGATGACATGGGCAGCATGAAAAAAAAGTTACAAGTAGCTGCTTCTTTTCATATCCAAACTGCAATCTTTTTTTATCCTGAAATTGCAGATTGGACTTCTTCTCTGTTGTCTTAAAAAAACAGACGCCGTAAAACCATGTTTACGGCGTCTGTTTAAGTTTTCATTAATAAGCGCGCTTATTCTTGTTTTTTCTGGCAGCTTCAGATTTCTTGCGGCGCTTTACGCTGGGGCTTTCGTAGTGTTCCCGTTTCCGCACTTCTGCAAGAACGCCAGCCTTTGCACAATTACGCTTGAATCGTTTCAGTGCGCTGTCCAATGATTCGTTCTCTTTTACTCGGACTTCCGACATCGTTATCCCTCCCTCCGCCATGCCTCAGATAGGTCTAAGGCATCAAGGGCCATGCATATATGGCTTTCACGTCTTATTATTATATTCAAAATTTCTTTGATTGTCAAGGGCAACTGCTTTTATTTTCCCAGCTGCTGTGGTCCTTTTCATTATGCCGGACGGATCAGAAGATTGAGTAATTTGTTCTTAACTAAAATGGTTTTGACAATTTCCATGCCTTCCAACTGCCGGGCTACTTTCTCCAACTCTTTTGCTGCTGTTATCACAGTCTCTTCCGTGCTGTCTACCGGCACTGTAATGGTGCCACGAAGCTTCCCGTTGACCTGCACTGCCATTTGAACCGTATCTTCTGTCAGCATATGCTCATCCCAAACGGGCCAAGCATGAACACAAGCCATGCCAGAAAAGCCTAATCGCTCCCAAATTTCTTCTACGATATGGGGAGCAAAAGGAGAAAGCAGCAGCAACAACGTCTTCATATCTGCTTTATTCACGCCATTGGTCGTAAAATCATTGACCAGAGCCATCAGTGCTGCAATGGCAGTGTTAAATTTCATTGCCTCAATGTCTTCCGTCACTTTTTTAATGGTTTTGTGAATGGCTTTCTCATTCTTTGCGCTGTAGGTTTCTCCCGGCTGAACCGACTCGCTGATATTCCATACGCGATCTAAAAACCGTTTGCATCCTTTAACAGCTTTGGAAGACCAAGGCGCAGCTTTTTCAAAGTCACCAATAAACATAATGTACATCCGCATGGTATCGGCACCATACTGACGGACAATATCTGTAGGATTGACCACATTACCTCTGGACTTGGACATTTTTTCTCCGCCTTCGCCCAAAATCATACCATGGCTTGTCCGCTTTTGATACGGTTCTTTTGTTGGAACCACACCAATATCATATAAGAATTTGTGCCAAAATCTAGAATAAAGCAGATGCAAAGTGGTATGCTCCATGCCACCGTTGTACCAGTCTACAGGGCTCCAATAATCCAGTGCTTCTTTGGAAGCCAGAGCCTCTTGATTATGAGGATCCATATACCGCAGGAAATACCAAGAGGAACCTGCCCATTGTGGCATAGTATCCGTTTCCCGCTCTGCCGGACCGCCGCAGTGGGGGCAGGTAGTCTCTACCCAACTCCGAATGGCAGCAATGGGCGATTCACCGTTGTCTGTAGGTTCATATGACTCTACATCCGGCAGCAAGAGGGGGAGCTGATCTTCCGGTAATGGCACATAGCCGCACTTGGGACAGTGTACCATAGGAATCGGTTCGCCCCAATATCTTTGACGGGAAAATACCCAGTCTCTCAATTTATAATTAACCTTGGCTTCACCCAATTTTTTATCAGTCAGCCATTCGATCATTTTTTTCTTGGCGTCTGCTACCTCTAAGCCATCTAAAAATCCGGAATGAACCATCTTTCCGGTCTCTACATCTGTAAAGGCCTCTTCTTCCACGTTGCCGCCTTCTACCACCTCGATGATCGGCAAACCAAATTTTTTGGCAAATTCCCAGTCTCTTGTATCGTGGCCTGGCACAGCCATAATTGCTCCCGTACCATAAGTAGAAAGAACATAATCGGAAAGAAAAATAGGAATTTCATTTCCTGTGACAGGGTTGATCGCACGCACACCTTTCAGCTCAACACCTGTCTTTTCTTTTGCCATTTCTGTCCGTTCAAAATCGGACTTTTTGCCAGCCTGCTCACAGTACGCCTGGATTTCATCCAGATTGCTTAAGCGATCTGCCCATTTTTTCACAAATTCATGCTCTGGTGCAATGACCATATAAGTTGCGCCAAATAGCGTATCTGGTCGGGTGGTATAGACTTCCAATGTCTCTCCAGCAGTGGTGGCAAACTTCACATTGGCGCCAGTACTACGGCCAATCCAGTTTCTCTGCTGGATTTTAACCCGTTCAATAAAATCCAGATCTTCCAAATCATCCAGAAGCCGTTGGGCATATTCTGTAATCTTTAGCATCCACTGGCTCTTTTCTTTCCGCACCACAGGGCTTCCGCAACGTTCACACACATTATCCACGACTTCCTCATTGGCCAGAACACACTTACAGGAGGTACACCAGTTGACCGGCATCTTCGCTTTATATGCCAGACCATGCTCATAAAGTTTTAAAAAAATCCACTGTGTCCACTTGACATACTCAGGATCAGTAGTATTGATTTCCCGATCCCAATCAAAGCTGTATCCCAACATTTGAAGCTGATTTTTAAATACTTTGATATTTTCTTCTGTCACTTTTGTGGGGTGGATTTTATTGGCAATAGCATAGTTTTCTGTTGGCAAGCCAAAAGCATCCCAACCAATAGGAAACAGGACATTTTCCCCTTCCATACGATGTTTCCGTGCCACTACATCCATGGCTGTATATGGTCTTGCATGTCCAACATGCAAACCATGGCCGGAAGGATAGGGAAATTCCACCAATGCATAAAACTTCTTTCCTGCTCCACCTGTTTGAGCGGCATATATCTTTTCTTTTGCCCAACGATCCTGCCATTTTTTCTCAATGCGGTCAAACTCATATTTCATCGTCAATCGTTTCCTCCTGTATCATAAAAGCAGCTATGATGCCCTCAGCTGCACTTCCCATGGAAATCCCCGTTTTTACCATGGGGGTAAACACGCAAACTGAGGGCAGCTTTGCTAAATGGCTTCTGTTTATTCCGGAAAATGAACTATTTTTGCATCGCTCCAAAGACGTTCCAATGCATAAAATTCCCGCGCTTCTTCCAAAAACAAATGGACAACCAAGCAGCCATAATCCAACAAGACCCAGCTTCCACTTCGGTAGCCTTCAATATGATGGGGCGTTTCTCCTAATGCCTCAAGGACTTTTTCCGTCTCATCTGCCAATGTTTTGACATGGGTAGTGGAATTTGCAGTGCAAATCACAAAATAATCTGCCAATGTAGTCAGCTCTGTCGTTTCCATCACACAAATATCTTGTCCCTTTTTTTCTTCTAAAGCCTTCACAACTGCTTGAGCCATTTCTTTTGGTGTTATCACATGCATGCTCCTTTCAGCATTGTCTTTTTATCAAGGATAATGTTTTCACTCTTCCAAAGCTCCCGTCGGAATAGGAATGTCTATTTCATCGGTCGGCTCAGGAAGATCTGGTGTTTGCGTTTCGATAGGAATAGGCGTCGAGGTTGCTGTGGGTCTTGGCGTCGACGTAACCGTTGGCTTTGGTGTTGAAGTAGCCGTCGGCTTTGGCTTTTGAGTCGCCGTTGGCCGTGGTGCCGAGGTTGCTGTTGGTTTTGTAGACGCATTTGGCCCAGCGGAAGAGCTAGTTGGCGCCGTGCTTTGTCTTGGTGTTGTCGTTGGCGCCGTTGAAGTGGTTGATATTACATCTTCAAAATCAGAGCTATTTTCTCCTTTTGTTCCAGAAGCATTTGTTTCGCTGGCCAGCTGTCCTGTACTGGAGACCAATTTCCCACTGCTGGTAATCGACATAACATCAACATCTTCACTTGTAACGTCTTCCAGATATGGATTCAAATATGTGTTTACAGCTTCCACCAATTCATCCAGGTCCGGCAATACATAGGATGTGCCATGATATGATGCTGCATAATTACCAGGCAAGGTAAAGAAATGAACATTTTCCATGTCCATACCAAGGGCCTGCTGGCCCAGCCAAATCAGATTACCCAGAGATAAATTGGTTTCTACATGTTGGTTGAAAATTTCGGCAAACTCTTTCACTTTTGTAATATTCCCCAATTGGAGGCATTTCTTTCCAACTGCTTTTAAAAAGGCCTGTTGCGTCTGAATTCGACCAATATCACCAGAGGAATATCCTGTTCCATCATTGTTTTTTCTCCAACGCACAACCCCAACAGCCGTCTTGCCGTCTAAATGCTGCATTCCCTTTTCCACATGGATGGAAAGATTCTGGGTAGGATCTTCATAATTCATATTATACGGCACTTCAAAGTCGATACCGCCCAGCGCATCGATGAGTTCAACAAAACCTTCCAAGTCAACCTTGATATAAAAGTCCAAGGGGAATCCAATGAGATTTCCTACCTCTTGGGCCAATCGTGTCACACCGCCTGCGTTGTATGTGGAATTGATTTTCTTTGTGCTCCAGGTAACATTGACCATGGTATCCCGAGGAATGCTCATAACATTCATCTTGTTGTTTTTGGCATCATATGTGGCAACCATAATCGTGTCTGTCCCGCCATTACCATCATCTGTACCACAGAGCAAAAAGGTGTAGACATCCTGTTCTCTCCCGCTGGCCTGTACCCGGAATGGTTCTCCTGCTGTACCATCAATCCCTTGTCCTACATCAGGTGGCCGTACGATCATCTTGTATGCAATCATAAAAGCTACTACGATGATAATCAAAATGATAGGAACAAGCATCCATTTACGAAATCCAGACCGCTTTTTCCTGCTTCTGCTTTTTTGGCTCCTGCTTCTTGAAGGAGAGCTATTTCTGTAATCAGCACTCATAATGGGTTCCTTTCAACCAATCCCGCGCTTCCAGGGTTCGAAAATGAATGGGAGCACCCATTTCGTTCATTTCTTCTATGGTCATATCGAGTCCCAAAAGCATAGCTTTATCCAGATCTTCAAAGGCCAATGTTCGAAGCGTGTCGACTCCTGGAAAATTGCGGGTTTCTTCTATAAAATCGGCCATATAAATTACTTTTTCCAAAAGGCTCATATTGGCCCGGCCTGTTGTATGCCATCGAATGGCTGTATATACCGAATCAGAAACACCGAGCACATCTCGTGCCACTTCCGCACCGGTGATAGCATGCAACAATTTCAATGTTTTTTGTTCTAATTTGTCTAATACGATACCATATTTCTCGCATAATTTCAACTGTTCTTCCATTTCCAACCGTTTGGTACAATCATGAAATAGAGCCGCCATTTGCGCATCTTTTTTCCTGGCTCCCCATCGCTCTGCCAAAGCAATGGCCGCCCGCTCTGTCCCCATAACATGAGGAATGCGTTTTGCTTTGAGGAAACTGCAGGCAACAGCTCGTAGCTCTTCAATAGAAAGATGCTTCAAATCTTTTTGTACGCCATACAAGCTCTTACGCAGGATATATCCATAGACGGATGGGAAGACACATTCGTTCCATGTTCCATTTTCTATCGCTTTGCGCAGATCAGAAGAAGAAATAACCACAGGCTCCTCATTGATACAGGTGCTGTTGGTACCATATTGATCTTTTAATTGAGCAGCATACGCTGCATTCCGCTCCGCTTCTCCTGGTTCCCCGCGGTTAAATACCACAGGGTGCACCAAAGAGAGCAGTGTCTCATGCTCTTGCCATGTCTCTAAGGTCTGAAACATATCTGTTCCCATCATCAGGTAAAAAGTTGCCTCTGGATACTCAGACTGCAATGTACGGATGGTGTCAATGGTGTAACTTTTTCCCTCCCGCTTCAGCTCTAAATCCAATATTTTCGCATTTTTGATTCCGTCTACTGCAAGATGCAGCATTTCCAATCGTTCCTGGTTGCTTGGTGTACCCTCTGGCAATGCTTTGTGGGGTGGGATCCCTGTAGGGACAAAAAACAGCAAATCCACGCCAAGTTGTTCCGCCGCCGCTTCAGCAGATAAAATATGTCCTGCATGGGGCGGGTTAAATGTACCGCCAAAAATCCCTATTTTTTGGGGCGCCGCCATACTCTCCATTGTTATCCTCCCAACCATTCTCCCAATCTGGGAATTTCTTTATTTCTGTACCGGCAGCACAATATGCTTCCCTTCTTTTTTATGGCTCTTTCGATACAAGACAAATTTGGAACCGATCACCTGGACCTGTTCACTCCGCGTCTTTTGCGACAATATATCGCAGGCTTCTCTGGTTGTTAAGCCCGCATTTTCCAATACCCTGCATTTAATCAATTCTCTTGCTTCCAATGCATCGTTTGCTTGGACTACCACCGTGTCGCTGATTCCTTCTTTTCCAATATGCAAAATGGTATCTGCTCCATTGGCAAGGCTCCGCAGGTATGCTCTTTGTTTACTGGTCAATTCCATCGTATTCTCCTATCCTTTTGGCATCATTTCTGCCCTTTGTGCTGTCATCTTTTCTACAAAGCATCGTAACGCATTTCCTCGATGGGAAATATGGTGTTTTTCTTCCGGCGTCAGTTCCGCCATGCTCCGTCCCAGATCTGGTAAAAAGAAAATGGGATCATATCCAAAACCCCCTTCTCCCCGAGGCTCCATTCCTATGGTACCTTCGCAAGCACCTTCTGCTCTCAAAACTGTTCCGTCTGGGAAACAGCAGGCAATGGCACAGACAAATCGGCATCTGCGGTCTTTTTCTCCCTCCATTTGCTGGAGCAAAAGCCGATACCGTCCTTCATCATCAAGGCCCGGGCCACCATATCTTGCAGAGTAAACGCCAGGTCTTCCTCCCAATGCATCTACCACAAGCCCAGAGTCATCCCCAATGGCAGGAAGTCCGGTTGCTGCCATCACAGCATGGGCTTTTAACCACGCATTTTCTTCAAATGTCTCTCCTGTCTCGTCTACATCTACATGCACACCCAGATCGGACTGTAATACTACTTCGATACCTAGATGAGATAAAATGTCCTGCATCTCTTTTTGTTTCTTTTGATTTTGGGATGCCAATACCAGTTTCATCTTGCTCTCTCCTTTAAACCATTGCCTGAACAAATTCCGAAGGATCAAAGGGCATCAAGTCGTCTACTTGTTCGCCTACGCCGATGTATTTCACAGGAATGCGCAAGGTATCTGCCACTGCAAAAACAATTCCTCCTTTTGCTGTGCCATCCAATTTTGTCAAAACCACTCCTGTAACACCAGCTGCTTCCTGAAATTGAGCAGCCTGTAAAAGTCCGTTCTGCCCTGTTGTAGCGTCCAGAACCAAAAGAGTTTCTCGGTCGGAATCGGGCAGTTCTCGCTCAATGATACGGCTGATTTTGTTCAACTCGTTCATAAGGTTCTGCTTGTTGTGGAGTCTCCCTGCCGTGTCACAAATGACAAGGTCACTTCCTCGCGCTTTGGCAGCAGAAATCGCATCAAACACCACAGCTGCAGGATCGGCTCCTTCTTTTTGCCGAACCAGCTCTACATCGTCCCGCTCTGCCCAAATCTGCAATTGATCTGCAGCAGCTGCACGGAAGGTATCTGCCGCGCAGAATAGAACCTTTTTCCCTTTTTGCTTCCATAAAGCCCCCAATTTTCCAATGGTGGTCGTTTTTCCTACGCCATTCACACCAATCACTAAAATCACAGACGGCTTTGTTTCCAGGTGCAATTCAGAATCACCCACCTGCAACATTTCCACTAAGAGATTGCGCAGTGCTTCTCTTGCTGCTTCTGGCTCTTTGATTTTTTCCTCTTTGATCTTGGCACGAAGCAATTCTACCACTCGCATCGAGGTTTCTACACCTACATCTGCCAGAATCAAGGTCTCTTCCAATTCATCAAAAAATTCCTCTTTTAATGTGGAAAATCCGGAAAAAATGCCGTCTAAAGAGCCTCCAATGGCCTTTTGCGTCTTCGTTAGCTTCTCCTTAATCTTATTAAAAAAACTCATTCTCTTCCTCCGCTTTATGAAAAATGTAATACTTGAGACACTTCATCTAGCTGTAAAGTTACTACCTTTGAAACTCCTTGTTCCTGCATTGTAACACCATACAATACATCCGCTTCTTCCATCGTGCCTCTCCGATGGGTAATCACAATAAACTGTGTTTGATCAGAGATAGAACGTAAATATTGGGCAAATCGCAACACATTTTGCTCGTCCAAAGCCGCTTCAATCTCATCCATAATGCAAAAAGGAGTGGGATGCAGCTTCAAAATGGCAAAATAGAGCGCAATGGCTACAAACGCCTTCTCGCCCCCTGAAAGCAAAGAAAGGGTTTTGAGCGCCTTTCCTGGCGGTTGGGCTCGAATTTCAATGCCGCACTCCAGAATATCCTGGTCTGCCTCCAATTCCAAGTATGCCTTTCCGCCACCAAATAGTGAGCGAAACACTTGAGAGAACAAGCGGTTTAACGTATCAAATTGAAGGCGAAAGATCTCTTTCATCTTCTTTGTCATCGCTCCAATGATTCCTTCCAGTTCTTCTTTTGCCTGTGCGATATCGTTGCGTTCCTTCACCAGATACTGATACCGTTCATTTACCCGCTCAAATTCTTCAATAGCGCCCAAATGAGGCACACCCAATGTCTGCATTTTCTGTTTGAGACGTTCCACATCCTTTGCCGCCTCTTCTTCATTTTCCAGCTGTTTTTGGATGGAAAGTGCTGCGCTGTGAGACAGCTCATATATGTCCCACAGTTTCTCCAAAATGCTCTTTTCTTCTATATCCCACTCCTGCTTCTTTTGGGCAAGTGCTGCCCACTCTCGCTCCTGCTTCAAAAGAGCCTGGTTGGCTTTTTGGGTTTCTTTTTCTCTTTGGACTTGCCGCCCTTCCAGTTCCATCCGTTCTTGTGTCAGTTTTTGCAATTTCTTTTGCAATGTTTCTTGCTCCTGCCTCAACGAACAACAAGCGGCTTTTTGTTTTTCGATTTGTTCCATCAACGCCTGACGGGCATGTTCATACTCTTTTTCTTGTGTCCGGCGTTTTTGCTGGTCTTCTTCCATCACACAAAACAATGCTAACTGCTCTTCCAAGCTGGCCTTTAACATGGCCCTTTCTGAATTGAGAGCAGCTTCCCGTTTTTGTTGCTCTGTAAGCTGTTCAGTCCATGTTTCTATCTGGGCATGCAACATTCGCTCTGTTTGTTTTTCATGATTCAAAACTACGACCAATTCATCTTGTATTGACGTTTTCTCTTCTAACTTTTGGACAAGAGAGGCCATTTCACTTCTTGCCTCTTCCATACGCATTTCCAACATCCTGCGCATATCCTGCCCACCACTTTTTTGAGAAATCAACGCTGCATAACTCGCTTTACACTGTTCATATTCCCCTTGAAGAGACAACACCTGCTCCATATTCTGATTACGCTCTTGCTCTTTCATCTGTATATGGGCACGCAGTGCATTCAAGCTGTTTTGTGCCTCTTCCAGCGATGTATCGCCTGAAAGCTGCATCTGCAATGATTGCTGACGGATCTTCATCCGTTTTAGTTCGCCAGCACGTGATAAAACTCCGGCTTTCCTTCCTGCACTGCCACCTGTCATAACACCGCCTTTTTGGAGCATTTGCCCGTCCAGTGTCACAATACGAAATTGGTGTTTGTGGTTTCGCGCCATAGCGATCGCACAGTCCAGATCAGACACTACTACAGTGCGTCCCAACAAATACGAGATAATTCCGTCATATTCAGGGTGATAAGAAACCAACGTGCTGGCAAGGCCTAAAAACCCTTTTTCAAAAGAGATGGCCTCCACGTCCATAGGCCTGCCATGGACGGTATTCATAGGAAGGAAAGTAGCGCGACCACTTTGACTTTGCTTTAGATAAGCAATGGCCTCCTTTCCCACTTGCTCCGTCTCTACTACAATTTGCTGCAATGCACTCCCCAATGCCACTTCGATGGCAAATGCATAAGGGGGAGAAACTTGAATCAGGGCAGAGACAGGGCCACGAATACCTGAAATAGATTTGGCTTCTGTCATTAAAACACGAACTGCCTTAGAATATCCTTCATACAGGTTTTCTAGGTCCTGTAATAGCTTTACGTTTCCTTTCACTTGATCCAGTTTCCGGAGAAGAGCTGTTCGCTCTTGCTGGGCTTTCCCCACTTGCTCTTCTTGTTGCTCCGCTTGTGCTTGGGCTGCACAAAGCTGATCTGTTGCCTGTTGCAGCATCAACTGGGCTTGTTTGAGCTTCTTACTTGCTTCGTGCAATGCATCTTCTGCTTCTATCGTCTGCTTCTCATTTTTTTCTTTTTCTCGATCCAGCTGGTCCTTCTGTTTCTGCAATTCATCCAATACGTTTTGCAGAGCCAATCGCCGCTCCTGCTCCCATTCCATCTGGGCTGCTCGGGCAGCTACTTGACTGGCACGTGTCGCTTGAACATCGTTCAAAATCTTTTGCTCGTTCTGTGCCTGATAAAGTTGCTGTTGCACTTCTTTTTGTTTCGCCTGAACGGATGCCTGTTGTGCCTCCACCTGCCTCAAACGAGATCGTTTTTCTTCCAGTTGGGCCAAAAGGTTATTGAGTCGCATCTCCTGAGTTGCTTGCTCTGTCCGAAGAGCATGCTCCTGTTCCAGAAAATGGGTTGCTTTTTCTTCCATAACAGCAAGACGGCTTTCTTCTTCTCTCTGGCACACACTGTGCTGATGGATCATTTTCTGCATTTCTTCCATGGAAACCGTTTGTCTTTGCATTGCTGCTCGTAGAGATTCTGTTTCTTGGTACCAAGCTTGTACATTGCTTTGCAGCACATCTCGCTCTTTTGAAACAGTTTCCAACTTTTGGAGCAAGTCCTTTCGTTTCCCTTTCAAAATCTCCAATTGTTTGAGCCAGAGAGATACTTCCAAACACTGCAATTTTTCTCGCAGATCCAGATATTCCTCTGCCCGCTTTGCTTCCTCCTGCAGAGGAATCACTTGTTGCTCCAGTTCTGAAATTCTATCTTCAATCCGCAGAAGATTCTCTTCTGTCCGTTTTAGTTTGCGTTCTGCTTCTTCTTTTCGATACCGAAAGCTGGAAATACCTGCTGCTTCTTCTAAAATGCCCCGTCGCTCTTCCTGCTTGGCTGATAAAATACCGTCAATTTTTCCCTGCCCAATGACAGAATATCCCTCCTGTCCCAGGCCAGTATCAAGAAAAAGCTCATAAACATCTTTCAAACGAACCGTTGTTCGGTTGATGGAATATACACTTTCTCCAGAACGATAATACCGGCGAGATACTGCCACTTCTCGCTCATCCAGAGGCAATGCACCATCCGAATTATCCAAAATCAAAGTGACTTGTGCAAACCCTACCGCTTTTCTCGTTTCTGTTCCTCCAAAGATGACATCTTCCATTTTCCCGCCTCGCAGCGCACGAGAGCTTTGTTCTCCCATAACCCATAAAATGGCATCAGACAAGTTAGATTTCCCACTTCCATTGGGCCCTACAACTGCGGAAATGCCTTTTTCAAATGGAATGAATGTTTTATCAGGAAATGATTTAAATCCCTGTAGCTCCAATGCTTTCAGATACAAAACATGCCCCTCTCTGCTGATGGCTGCCCCCACATCATTGGATTCGTTTTAAGCCATGTTCCATGGCATCCCGGGCCGCGGCCTGTTCTGCCTCTTTTTTGCTGTGACCCTCTCCTGCACCAACAGCAACATCATCAATCCACACCTCTACGGAAAAGATTTTTGCATGATCTGGACCATGTTCTCCCTGTAGATGATAGGTCAAAGTCCGTTGACTCTCTTTTTGCACCATCTCCTGAAGCGCCGTTTTATAATCTTGGATCACATCTGGTTGGATTTCACCATTGAGTATAAAGGTGTGGATCACACGACTGGCTTCCTGCAGGCCTCCGTCTAAATAAATTGCCGCAAGAACAGCTTCTACTGCATCGGCCAAAATGGACTGACGTTGCCTTCCACCACCGCTCTCTTCTCCTCGTCCCAGTTTTAAATAGGCACCTAAATTCCATTTCTTCGCTACTATCACAAGGCTTTGCTCACATACCAGATTGGCCCTGAGACGAGTCAACTCTCCTTCTGGCAGTTTTGGGTTTTCCTGATATAAATATTCAGCTGTTACCATACCCAAAACGGAATCACCTAAAAACTCCAGCCGCTCATTGCTGCCCATGCTGCGCCCACGATTTTCATTGGCATAAGAACTATGGGTCAACGCATTTTCCAGCAGGGACTTGTCCAGAAAAACATATCCCAGCGCTTTTTCAATTGTTTCCATTTGTATTCCTCCTTGTTGCCAAGTTCCATGACCGTTATCATAATAAAAAGAGACCGCCACAGGGGCGGCCCTTGTCTATCATTTCAAATACATAGGGAACCCAACGAAACGAGACAAGATACACAGGTAACAATCAGATCATTTCAAAGCAAAACTTATTCTTCTCATTTTTCGTTCCGCACTGAAATCGTCCATCGTATCCTTTGCCTTTTGACCTCGTCCTTGAAGCAATACAACGGACGAAGGGGCATTGCCTCCTTCATCCGCCTCTCTGCTTTGAAGCGCTTAATCGACCCGACTGGTCAAAAAACGCACCAAGTCACCTACGGTAATCATGGAAGTTAGCTCTTCATCTTCCAATTCGCCCACATCAAATTCCTCTTCCAGGGCCATACTGAGCTCTACAATATCCAGAGAATCTGCACCTAGATC
>CAWVKD010000060.1:0-5953 GCA_963929765.1 Clostridia bacterium
GGGACAATTGGGAAAATTGGAAAGATGGTGGGCGGCCTGGTGCTTATGCTATCTATGCTACGCCCAGTTGCAGGAATTGATCTGGAGCAGTTTTCTCAAAATCTGACAGAGTATAGAGCAGAAAGCGGCGCTTATGGCGAGGCGTTGGAAGAGACCAACGAAAGGTTGTGGAAAACCATCATAGAGGAGAAATCGGCTGCATATAGTGAGGAACGGGCAGATGCCATGGGAATCAACTGCCAGGTAACCATATTGTGTCAAACAGGGGAAGATGGGGTGCCTTATCCCAACGAAGCTTTGGTAATAGGAGATTTGTCGTCGGCTCAGCGGGAACAGATGCAGCGGATGTTAGAATCAGACCTGGCCATTGCGCCTGAGAAGGTCTATTGGAAGACGGAGGAATCATGAAACGGTCTAATGGATGGCCCAATGGCTGGAAAAAGCCACTGCAGTTATTGGAAAAATATAAATTCCTACTTTTGATTGTCTGTGTGGGGATTCTGTTGCTCCTTTTGCCGACCAAAAATCAACAAGCAGAATCGACTTCTATATCCCAGCAGGAGCTCTCCTTCTCCCTTGCAGAAGAAGAACAAAAAATGGAACAGGCATTGTCAAAGGTTGCAGGTGCAGGGCGGGTAAAGGTGGTACTAACGTTAGAAAACAGCGGTGAACGTTTCTTTTTACAAGATGAGACAAGTAGCCAGAAAACAGGATCAGAAGATGAAATAGAGCAGAGTTTGGAGCAGGAAGCAGTTGTGATCTCACGTGGCTCTGGGTTGCAAGAGACGGTGATAACGGAACAGAAGTACCCTAACTATCAAGGTGCATTGGTGGTATGTGAAGGGGGCGGAGACGCATCTGTTTGCCTGGAACTGACAAAGGCAGTGTCCTCTTTAACGGGGCTTGGCACAGATAAAATTACCGTATTGAAAATGGGAACAAATTGAAGAATGGGAGGAAGATCCATGAAGTATTGGAAGAGAAATGCGGTGGTTGTAGCTGTTATTCTATTTGTGGGAACAGCAGTTTATCTCAACTGGTCATATGGCCAGGAACAACAAACGTGGAATGAAAAAGGTGAAACGGAACAGACATCTCAAACAGCAGAAACAGTTCAGACGTCAGAAACAGAAGGGAAAATTTTAGGACAGCCGGTCCTAGTGGATGGGACTGCCAGCGAAGGTATTTCTCTTGCCTCTCCTTCTGTTTCGCCTTCTGCCTCTGCTGATCCAAAAGAAACAGACAATGGAGCCAATGCGACATCTACACCTACAAAAGAAGATGATGGAGGAGATTATTTTGCATCAGCAAGGCTTACCCGTCAGCAAGCCAGAGATAGTGCGATGTCACTACTGAAAGAGGCATCGGAAGAGGATGAGAAGGCAGCAGAAAGCATTCAGACCTTGGCTGACTGTACAATGGCAGAGTCCAGAATTGAAAACCTGGTTACAGCAAAAGGGTATACAGACTGTGTCGCTTTTATCAGTGAAAACAGCATCAGTGTCGTTGTAGCTACAGAAACTGGAACATTGGAAGCGGCAGATGTGGCGCGGATCACCGATATTGTCAAGGGTGAGACTTCGTTTTCTCAAAATCAAATCAAAATTGTGCCGGCTACAGAAGCTGGGCAATAACCGAAAAAGACGGGACATTGTCTCGTCTTTTCTTTTTTGGGAAAAAAGAATCGAAGAGAAAGGTTTGTAATTTGGATGGAAGTATGGTATACTGTCAATCGCAACTGATAATAGCTTTCAAACCATGAAAATGAAGTGATGTGTAAGGCATGCAAACCGAGGAGGAAACCCATGGAGCCAAAAGGGATTAAAATTCTGGCCAAAAATAGTAAAGCGTATCATGAATATTTCATTGAAGATAAAATGGAAGCAGGAATTGAATTGTTTGGCACGGAAGTGAAATCCATTCGTCAGGGGAAATTGAATTTAAAAGATTCTTTTTGTATCGTAAAAGACGGAGAGTTGTTTGTCTTGTCTATGCACGTCAGCCCCTATGAAAAAGGGAACATTTTTAATCGAGACCCTATGAGGCAAAGACGCCTTCTGATGCACAAACGAGAGATTTTGCGTCTATATGGAAAAATCAAACAAGATGGATATGCTTTGATTCCCTTATCTGTCTATTTAAAGCAAGCAAAAGTGAAGGTGCAAATTGGTCTTGCAAAGGGCAAAAAGTTGTATGATAAGAGAGATGCCGCTGCTTCACGAGACGCAAAGCGAGAGATGGAGCGGGCGGTAAAATCTCGTCACATGGGATAGAAAATCAACAAAAAAGGAGAGTAGAGCATGGCACAAAATCCAATGGTTACATTTGAAATGGAAGATGGAGGGATCATGAAAGCGGAGTTATATCCAGATGTAGCTCCTATTTCTGTACAAAATTTCATCAGCCTCATTCAAAAAGGTTTTTATAATGGATTGACATTCCACCGAGTGATTCCAGGATTTATGATCCAAGGCGGATGCCCCCAGGGGACAGGCGTTGGCGGTCCTGGATACCATATCAAAGGAGAATTTTCTCAAAATGGGGTGCCCAACCATCTAGCTCATGACCGGGGAGTTCTATCCATGGCACGGGCTATGCACCCCGATTCAGCAGGAAGTCAATTTTTCATTATGGTGGAAAAAGCACCTCATTTAGATGGGCAATATGCAGCTTTCGGGAAGGTGATAGAGGGGATGGAGGTAGCCGACCGGATTGTTTCTGTTCCCAGAGACCTGAGAGATAAGCCAAAAGAGCCTCAAAAGATCAAAACAGTTACAGTAGAAACTTTTGGAGTAACTTATCCTGAGCCAGAAACGATGTGACAGCGCAAGGAAATAATAAGTTTAGTAAAGACAGACGAATCTATTATAACCCTAACACCAAGAGCGTCTGAAAACAGACGCTTTCATGGGGGCGTACCGGTTTCGACGGGTATGTGGGGGTGAAAATAGCGGGCGAAGGCGCCTGGCCTTCTAAAAACGGGCATCTTTTATAAATGAAAGAACAACGATAATACACTTGCTGTCGCTGCTTAATGAAGCGCGACCGTCCACCCCGGAAGGACCACGAGCTGGGAGTTGGGCGTGACTGAGTGGTGAACGTGCGCGCGATAAGCTTTGCCCGCGCCATGTAATATGAAGCTACCAAAGAAGAAGGGCGTGACGGCTTGCCCTCTTCGGCGGGAAACGGGTGTTTTACGCCCAAAATAACCGTCTGCGCCCGGAGAAGTTTTCGCTGAAACATGTTCGGACGCGGGTTCGACTCCCGCCGCCTCCACCAAAGAAGTATTGGACGAACACCTGCTTTTCTGCAGGCGGTTTCGCCGTGAAATGTTCGCTCTGATACGAACAGAAAACCGCCATCCTAGATTACATTCTAAGGTGGCGGTTTTGTTTATTATATTTGAAAATAGTTCACATAAGGATTATCTTCTTATATTTTAGAAATCTGATATCCATATTTTTGAACTATAAAAATGCTATGCGGTGGCGAAAACTTTAAAATGGGGTGGAAGAAAGATTAAAGAGAATATTCCCAGCTCATCAAACGTTAAATATGCAGTTGAAAATCATAACTTGTGTGAGAACTGGATTTAGACAGTTTCAAGCAGAAGGAAAGCTTTATCATGAAAATGGCATATTGGATTATGGCAATCAGTCTGTGCAACTATAAATTTCTTCCGGGAAGGGTGTGTAAAAAATGGCTACTTCAAATATTAAGGCACGGATTTCAGGCGACATTCACAAGGTATGGGATCTTATTTTAGATATTGAGAACTACAGTGTATGGAGAAGTGATTTAAGCCGAACGGAAATTGTAAATGAAAAACAATTTATTGAATATACCAAAGATGGCTACTCTACCACATATACTATGACAATTGTCGAGCCATACAGACGATGGGAATTTGATATGGAAAACAGCAATATGAAAGGTCATTGGATTGGCATTTTTACTTCCAAAGGCGATGAGACGGAAATAGATTTTACGGAGTACGTGGAAGCGAAAAAAACTTTTATGAAGCCTTTTGTAAAATGGTATCTGAAAAAGCAACAGGCACAGTTTGTTGCAGATATAGAGAAGAACTTTTCTTGAAATTTCAGATACAGAAAGGCAGTTTTTATGAAGAAGTATGAATATATGACAGTTGATCTGAGCGTAGAGCCATCGTTTAATGTTCACATAAAGTTAGATGGATATATTGAAAAGCTTAATGAATACGGAAAACAGGGATGGCGTATAATTTCGGGAACAGATGACTGGAAGTATTCCATCTTTGAGCGTGAAATTGATGATGGAAAATAACAAATTTTGCCTGAGCATATTAACTGCGAGGACTGCCGTATGAACAGGGGAAAAACGGTATTTTGCGACAGCCTGTGCGGGATTCGGAAATGTGCGCTGAAAATCGGGAATTGTGAGGTGAATAGAATGATCGGTGAAATGATGATTCTTTTTTTGCTTTAGTATTTTTGATTATAAGTGTTTTTTTGTTTTTCGGAAAAGGAAAATGGTTAATAGCTGGCTATAATACATTGTCTAAAGAAGAACAGAAAAAATACGATGAAAAAAAGTTGTGTAAGGCTGTGGGAAGTTTATGCGTAGTGTGTTGTATTATGCTTTGTGTTATGGCATATTTGGGATATAGAGTAGACACTGGTTTGATGAATGAAAATGATATGCTCCCGTTCGGGCTATTATGTGCAATTGTTATTATGATCACTCTTATTATAATTAGTAGATACATTAATATAAAAGCTAAAAAGTAAAGGTTGGTATATGTTTTCGCACAAAAAATTTGATATTTACGGAGAAAATACAATGCTTGAAAAGATACCATCTCAATCAGCTATGGCAGAATTGCTTGGACAATCTTTGCGTGAAGTCAGCTCCTGCGATATTTTATATGAAGCAGATCTCTATCAATTCAATGAACAATATCTGAAATACACTTCTCAGGTTGCAAAAAGCTGTCAGGACAGGGACTTATCCGAAAACAGTATGGTAATCGGTACATCTACAATTACAGATACCGAAATCGACGGAGCTGTCGGTATGAACAGCGGTATTTTCAACAATCCGTTTATGATTTGGAGCAGATATAAAAAGCATTGGTTCCGGTATTATCTGACACTTTCTTTTCAGTTTCATCATACGCAGATGGATGGTGCTCACGCAGGTACTTTTTTAGCCAATCTGCAAAATGAAATCAATAGCATAACAAAAAGATAAAACAGATTACTGGCTAATCAAGCTATAAAGTACTTGCTTAAAATGCAGGTAGCTTGATTCCATATAGGCAGGAACTTTTCAACCTTGTCTTCCTCAAGAGAATAAAAAGAGAATGAATATAACATCCGATAGGTGTATGTAAAAGAGATTATGAAAAAAGAAATTATTTTTACATAAAAGCAGAACGGCGGTAGAGAGAAAATCTTTGCCGCTTAAATTTTCTCATGAAAAGTCTTGCTTGTGACGCTGCGTAATGACGTATCATATATCTAAGGAGGTGAAGGCTTGTGGCAAAATATAGAGCAATACCAGCGGGATTTATGACCGTCGGCGAAGCGGCAAAGAAAATGGGCATTACCGTCCGGACTCTGCAATACTACGATAAAGAGGGGCTTCTCTCCCCATCGGCAGAAAGCGAAGGAGGACGCAGGCTTTATACAGATAAAGATTTGATTACTCTTCATCAAATTATGTCTTTGAAATCACTGGGATTTTCTTTGAGCGATATCAAACAACGCTTGATTTATTTAGAGACACCGGCTGATGTTGCAAATGCCCTTACTGAGCAGGCAGATGATATACGCAAAAAAATAGAACAGCTTCAGGCTTCTTTGTCAGCAATCGAACAGTTAAAAGCAGAAGTTTTACAAATGCAGACGGTCAACTTTAAGAAGTATGCAGATATTATTGTCAATCTACAAATGAAGAATGACTCTTATTA
>CAWVKD010000061.1:0-28442 GCA_963929765.1 Clostridia bacterium
AATGGGACACCCCGTTATTTACAGGGGTGTCCTATAATTCCTCGCCGCTATGCGATATCCATAGACGACGTCATAATCTGGTGGAGACGGAGGGATTCGAACCCTTGACCTTACGGATGCGAACCGTACGCTCTCCCAACTGAGCTACGCCCCCATGTATTTATTTACTTTTCTGCGGGGCCTGTGCAGCGGACAGCTTGCTCTCCCAACCGAGCCATAGGCCCTATTTTTGTGTTCAATAATATAATAAGTATTATATCTGAACGGCTACCGTTTTGCAAGAGAGAAACAAAATTTTCTCTACAAATGAAAAGCAGCCCTTTCATGATTTGGGAAAGGGCTGCTTTATTTACTGCTATTGGCAGAGCATACAATTAGTCTTCTTGCTGTTGCTGTTGCTCTTTAATGCGTGCAAAGCAGTCGCTGCAATACACAGGTCTGTCAGATTTTGGCTCAAAAGGAACTCTTGCCTCACCACCACAGGCAGCACACACAGCAATATATTGTTGTCTAGGTGCTCTTGCTGCATTTTTACGAGCATCGCGGCAGGGTTTACAACGCTGAGGCTCATTCTGAAAGCCTCTCTCTGCATAAAATTCCTGCTCACCAGCGGTGAATACGAACTCTTGGCCGCATTCCTTACAGATAAGTGTTTTGTCCTCGTACATTTTCTAACCCTCTCTTTGACAAAGTCTTCGCCCTCGTACGGAATTGCACCGACTCATTTTACACACACTAGTGTGTTTTGGGCATATATGCGTATTTCAGCCTATGCTGAATTCGCTTGGGATCATTGACGCGCCAATTTGCGTCTGATACGCTGTACTGCATTGTCTACAGACTTGACAGAACAGCTGATTTCGGTTGCAATCTCGGAATAGGATAACCCTTGCAAATACAGCACTAACACTGTCTTTTCATGGTCAGACAAACAATCTTGAATGGTACCCAGCAGTTCTACATGTGCTTCTTTCTGAAGAAGTAATGTCTCTGGATCGTCATTTTTAGAAAAAACGCGGGCAATCGATCTGTCGGTCAATTCCTGCAACTGAGGATGTTCAAAAGAGATATATCGATTTAAGGGCGTATGCTTATCTCTTGCTGCAGCTCGTATGGCAGAATACACTCTGTTACGGATACACAATTCTGCATAAGTATGAAACGACGCACCTCTCAACGGATCGTACTCTCTTACAGCTTGTAGCAACCCCACCATTCCCTCCTGAATGAGGTCTTCACTATCTCCGCCTGTCAAAAAATATGGACGCACAAAAATACGCACCAAGCGGGCATAGCGCAGTACAAGCGTTTCTTCTGCGATACGGTCACCTGATGCGGCACGATCACACAGTGTTTCGTCGCTCATATCCGGAAATGGATCGTGGAACTCACCCAATTGATAAACTCCTTTTTCAACGTCTTCTCATTATAAGCTTCTCCACACCACTCTGTCAAGCCCTTTATACAAAATAATTTAACAAAGTCGTTGAACATCTTCTATTTTTATCTGTTTCGTCTAAATTTCATCTTCATTTTGCCCGATTTCATACAGAAATATTCCGCTATGCATCATAACTGCAATTGCTCCATCCCTGGTGGAGCCAAATGCAAATGTTCATATGCTTTTCGTGTTACACACCTTCCCCTTGGAGTGCGTGTTAAAAATCCACACTGTAGCAGATATGGCTCATAAACATCTTCCAATGTAACCGCTTCTTCATTGATGGTTGCTGCCAGCGTCTCCAGCCCAACAGGTCCACCACCATAATTTTCAATCATACTACGCAACATCCTGCGATCAATGCCATCTAAGCCCAAGTGATCTACTTCCAATGCGGTTAATGCTTTATCAGCTACTTCTTGTGTAATCACTCCATTGCCACGTACCTGTGCAAAATCTCGTACCCGTCGTAACATCCGGTTGGCTATTCTAGGTGTTCCACGAGAACGTAGTGCAATTTCCTTTGCACCAGCAGGTTCAATTGGTACATTTAAAATCCCTGCACTGCGGCTTACAATTTCCGAAAGTTCTTCCGCTGTATAAAGCTCCAGCCGTAATGCAACGCCAAACCGATCTCGCAACGGGGCAGAAAGCTGCCCTGCTCGCGTCGTTGCCCCAATCAATGTGAATTTGGGTAAATCCAGCCGGATGGAGTTTGCAGATGGTCCTTTACCTATGATAATATCAATCGCGTAATCCTCCATCGCAGGATATAAAATCTCTTCCACTGCCCGATTTAGGCGGTGGATTTCATCTACAAACAATACATCCCCTTCGTTTAAATTGGTCAGCAGTGCCGCCAAATCCCCCGCCTTTTCAATAGCAGGTCCAGAAGTAATCCGAATATTAACCCCCATTTCCGTGGCAATAATGCCTGCAAGTGTGGTTTTTCCAAGGCCAGGTGGTCCATGAAGTAACACATGGTCCAAAGGTTCGGAGCGCTGTTTGGCTGCTTCAATGAAAACGGAAAGATTCCCCTTTGCCTTCTCTTGACCGATGTACTCTGATAATTTCTTGGGGCGAAGAGAATACTCGGTTTCATCACTTGGAAGCAGTGTAGTGCTTATAATTGGTTCCTCTTGTTGAAACTCCACATCTGAAAAATCAATACTCATGACTTCAAATCCTTTTCATTTTATGAGAATTTATTCAAACGTTTCAGAGCCTGTTTGATAATCTCTTCCAGTGTCAATGCCTCTATATCCACATCACGCAGCGCCATGGATACTTCAGAAGATGAGTAACCCAAAACGGAAAGAGCAGCAGCAGCTTCTCCTCCTTTATTGGATACTTCTAAATTGGGAATCGGTATAGAATCTCCAACACCCAGCTGGCCTTTGCTCAACTTGTCTTTTAGCTCCAATATGATGCGTTGAGCAATTTTTTTGCCTATTCCCTGGGCTACCGTCAACGCTTTTTCCTCTCCAGTAATAACAGACATTGCAAATTGTTCAGGGGAGTTAGCCGACAAGATCGAAAGAGCTGCCTTTGGCCCAACACCAGACACCCCCAAAAGTAACTTAAAACATCCCAACTCGCTCTGCGTAGAAAAACCATACAAGTCGAATACATCTTCTCGTACATGAAGATAGGTATATAGTTTGGCTTTCTCCCCTACCGTAAGACTTGCCAATGTATAGGCTGACGTAGCACAGTCATACCCAATCCCATGGCAGTCAATCACTGCGCGATAGGGTTCTCGATGCGCTACCACACCACTAATATAATAAAACATCTGCTTTCTCCTGTCTATCTGATGCGACCAACCATTTTCATTGTTTCCATCATCTTACTTCCCATTTACTCCCAAAAGTTGAAGCAAAGAGGAGGATGCTCTTCCGTGACAAAGTGCTACTGCCAACGCATCTGCCGCATCGTCTGGTCTTGGTATTTTTTCCAAATGCAATAACCGCTGGGTCATCTTCATCACCTGCATTTTTTCTGCCCTCCCATATCCGACAACAGCCTGCTTCACCTGCAAAGGTGTATATTCATACAACGGAATGCCACATTTTTCCGCTGTCATTAAAATGACTCCTCGACCATGGGCTACTGAAATTCCTGTTTTTACATTGGTATTAAAAAACAATTCCTCTACGGCAATGGCATCTGGCCGAAACAAGTCGATTAACTGTTCTAAATCTTTTGCAATCTGCAGCAGTCGTACCGAAAGTCTCCAGCCAGCCGGGGTGCTAATCACGCCATATTGTATCATTTTATGGGTATTTCTTTCCGTTTGAATCACACCAAAACCCACAGTGGCAATACCTGGATCAATTCCTAATATGACCAAATTTTGTCCCTCTCGTCTCTTATTTTAAAACTACGTTTTCCTCTCCTAAAACAGCATTCAACTCTTTTATCAATGCAGGATGGAGCAAACAACGCCCACCCCATTTTTTTTTGGTGTCTGCAAAATAAAGTACCACCGGCGCATCTCCCGGGAACATAAAAAACAACCGTTTTAAATGAGCTATTTCCGGACATGTTTCGGAAGATAATCTCAAATAAAGTTTATTGCCTTGGATTGGGTTCACCATCTGTGATGATTTCTCGTTTCTACCCCTATCCAAAACATTTTGCAGCAATTGGACATCATCTACCAGAATCTGAGGATCTTTCTCATCTCGAGCAGAGATCGTCCCTGTTACCAATACAGGGGTATTTTCGATCAGTGACTCTCGATTTTCTGACAACACCCGAGAAAAAACCAGAAGTTCAATCAGCCCGGTATCATCTTCCAATGTCACATATGCCATGATGGAATTGGTTTTTGTGGTCTTGGTTTTCATCGCTGTGATAACACCAGCCACTGTTACTGTTTCCCCGTCCTGTACAGCATTCTCTCTCGGCACATTCTCTAACCGAAAGGCATCCAAAAGAACCCCAACAGGAATGGCATTTATCTGTTTGACAACGGTACGATAGGCATCCATAGGGTGCCCAGAAAGGTATAGCCCCGTTGTTTCTTTTTCCATGGCCATTTTCTCTTCCAGAGAAAACTCCGGTCGTTTGGGCAAAAAAGCATTTTCTCCCGATGCTTCCTCTCCACCAAAAAGGTCAAGTTGTCCCTCCAGATTGCGTCGTAAATCTGCTCCAATTTGATCCATTATACTGGGATACCCTTCCAGAAGTGTGGCTCGGGTCTCTCCAAAGCAATCCAATGCACCGCATTTGATAAGGCTTTCCAACACACGCCGATTCAATTCTTTTGAAAAAAGTCGCTTGCAAAAATCAAAGGGAGAATGAAACGATCCCCTCTCTTCCCGTTCTGAAACCAAGTTTTGGATAAAGCCCCGCCCTACACCTTTTACTGCTACAAGACCAAATCGTATTCCCTCCCCTTCCACAGTGAACTGATCCTGAGAACAGTTGACATCCGGAGGTAAAAGGGCAATGCCACATGCTTTACATTCTGCAATATATTCCGCCACTTTTGTGGAGTTATCCAATACAGAAGTCAAAAGCGCCGCCAGATACTCCCTGGGATAATGGCATTTGAAATAGGCCGTCTGATACGATATCACTGCGTATGCTACTGCATGTGCCTTATTAAAGGCATAGTTTGCAAAATCATAAATCTCATCGTAAATAGACTCTGCAACAGATTGCTCAATCCCATTCTGAATTGCACCTTTGATGTTACGTTCTGGGTCTCCAAAGATAAATGCCTTGCGCTCCCGCTCAATTTCTTTCGCTTTCTTCTTTGAAATGGCACGCCGCATCATATCTGCCTGTCCCAGACTATATCCTGCCAACTTCCGGAAAATTTCAATGACTTGTTCTTGATAAACAATACAACCATATGTAACTTTTAAAATATCTTCCAGCATGGGATGCTTATAACGGATACGCTCTGGATTTTGCTTGCAGGCGATAAAGCGGGGAATGGATTCCATTGGACCCGGTCGATAAAGAGCTATAATCGCTGTAATATCCTCGATGCTTTGTGGTTTTAATCCCATACAAACACTAGTAATCCCCGCACTCTCCATCTGAAATACACCAGAGGTGTGACCTTCTGTCAACATTTGAAAGACTTCTGGATCATCTTCCGGGATAGTTTCTAATGTCACTTTTGGTTCCCGTTCCTGTACCATTTTAAGAGCATCTGCTAAAACGGTCAAGTTGCGCAGTCCAAGAAAATCCATCTTCAAAAGGCCCAATTCTTCTAATCGGACCATGGTATACTGGGTCACAATGGATTCATCGTTTTTGGCAAGAGGTACATATTCATAAACTGGCCGTTTGGTAATAACCACACCTGCCGCATGGGTCGATGCATGTCGCGGCATTCCTTCCAAACTCTTTGCTGCATCGATTACTTGATGGACTTCCTCGTCTTCTTCATAAAGGTCTCGCAAAGGCTTCGAAACGCGGAGTGCTTCTTCCAATGTGATATGCAGTGCAGTCGGCACCTGTTTAGCAATGGTATCTGCTTTGGCATATGGAACATTCAGCGCTCGGGCTACATCTCGTATCGCGCCTCGTGCTGCCATGGTCCCAAACGTAATAATCTGAGATACATGATCTGCGCCATATTTTTGGGTCACATAATCAATCACCTCCTGACGGCGATTGACGCAAAAGTCGATATCAATATCCGGCATACTAATTCGTTCCGGATTTAAAAAACGCTCAAAATATAACCCGTATTTCATAGGATCAATATTCGTAATACCAAGGCAGTAGGACACCATGCTTCCTGCTGCAGAACCACGGCCCGGACCAACTGGTATGCCCTTCTTTTTTGCATAGGAAATAAAATCGCTCACAATGAGAAAATAGTCTACAAATCCCATTCGAGCGATCATTTCCATTTCTGTCTGTAACCGAGCCTGGTAAGTGGAATCTGCGTTGGGATAGCGCTTATGAAATCCTTCTCTACACAATGTGTCAAAATACTGCGCTCCCGGAATACCGTCAGGATGTTTGAATTCAGGCAAATGATGCACACCAAAAACAAACTCTAATTCACAGCGATCCGCAATATTTGCTGTGTTATCGGCCGCTTCCCCAAAAGCAGGAAACAGTGCCCGCATCTCTTCTTCCGACTTGATATAAAATTCATCGCCCCCCATTTTCATCCGGTCAGGCTCGTCCACTGTACGATTGGTCTGCACACAGAGGAGAATATCCTGCATAGCAGCATCTTCCCGGCTGAGATAGTGAGCATCATTGGTTAATACCAATGGGATACCCGTTTCTTCATGGAGACGCAAAATACCTTCATTGACTGTTTTTTGCTCTAAAATCCCATGGTCCTGCAGTTCTAAATAATAGTTTTCCTCACCAAAAATGCGGCGCATTTCCAGTGCATACTCCTTTGCATCTTCATAGCGATGCGCTAAAAGACGCTTGGGCACTTCACCAGACAAGCACGCAGAAAGGGCAATCAGTCCTTCTGCATGCTCTCGTAACAGCTCCAAGTCTACGCGTGGTTTTCCATAAAATCCTTCTAAAAATCCAACGCTTACAAGATAAGACAAATTGCGGTATCCTACTTCATTTTGACATAATAAAACCAAATGCCTTGCATCACTGTCAAACTCTTTGACTTTGTCATGCCGCCCTCGAGGCGCCACATAGACTTCACATCCGATGATAGGTTTGATTCCCGCCTCTTTTGCCGCTTTATAAAATTCAATAACGCCATACATGACACCATGATCTGTGATAGCAACGGCTGATTGTCCTAGCTGTTTCACTCGCTGCATCAAATCACGAATACGGCAAGCTCCATCCAATAAACTGTATTCTGTATGCACATGGAGATGAACAAATGACATGATACGACCCCTTTTCTATTGGTTGCAGGATGGTGAGCCGCATTCTTTGGCCAACTCCATAATTTTACGCAATCGGTGATGTAAACAGGATTTGGTCACAGGCGGATCAAATTGTTCTGCCAATTCGGATAGCGTGAGTTCTGGATACGCCATACGCAGCGTAGCGGTTTTTTGTAATTTATCCGGCAAAGTATGGAGTCCTCTACCGGTGTCAATGGTACGAATAGCCTCTAAATGGACTTGAGCGGCTTCTATCGCTTTATCCAAATTGGCAGCATCACAATTGACCCGCCGGTTAACACGGTTTCGCAAATCTTTTTCTACCTTTGCCATCATGACCTTTGTGGCTGCCACTGGTGCACCGATTGTCGTGAGAAAGTCTTCAATGGCTTCGCTCTGTTTGAAATAAACCACTTGGTTTGCTCCTTTGGTCGTTTCTTTAGGAGAAAATCCTTCCTCCCGTAATAACGTCACCAATTCCCGGCTGACATGACTATGAGAGGTAAGTAGTTCTAAATGATACCGCTTTTCAGGATCAGTCACGAATCCGCCTGCCAAAAACGCACCGCGCAAAAATGCAGTACGACAACACGGATCTTCTAATAACGCAAAATTGATATGGTGCGAGATGGTATGTGTGCTTCCGTATCCATAAATATCAAAAATACGCTCAATTTTCTCACGATTGATGATCTGTAATTGAAATTTCCCTTTACGTCCCAAATCAGGCAAAAGGTCAAAATCAACATCAAATGCGCGTTGAAAAAGTTTAGGCAAGCGCTGAACAAAATCGCTACTTTCCGTCATGATGCGGATGCCATCGTGGGAAAATGCGTTTCCATACAGCAAAACACCACACGCTTCTGCCAATGCACAGCAATTTCGATCGATGGATGTTCTGCAAAGTTCTTTTTTTGTTTCTGATAAAAAAGACATTTCGTCTCCTCCGGCCCTTTGGAAAATGGTTAATAATAATTAGACTGCCGTGTCATATCCCGGTGGTTTTCAGAGGCATCGTATCCTTTTTGACGAATAAATTCTACCAAGGCTCGGGTAATTGCTACAGAACGATGACGTCCTCCAGTACAACCAACTGCAATCACCAAGGCAGACTTCCCTTCTTCCAGATAAAGTGGAAGCAGGAAACCTATGAGTCCTGTCAAACGCTGCATAAATTCGCCGGTCTGCCGATAGCCAAATAAAAAAGACTTTACATCTTCTGATAAACCTGTGTGGCTGCGCAGTTCCTTGATATAAAAGGGGTTGGGTAAAAAACGAACATCAAACACAAGATCAGCTTCTATAGGTACACCATATTTGAACCCAAATGAAATAACACTCACCGGCATGGTCTTTTCAGGACCGCCTTTTACAAAAAGGCGGGACAATTCCCCACGCAATTTTCCCGTAGATAATGCGGTTGTGTCAATGATATACTCTGCTCTGGCACGTACTGGCGCCAAGATGGCTTGTTCTTGCCGCACAGTCTCTGCAAGTGGAATCCCTTCTGATGCCAGTGGATGCTTTCTTCGGCTCTCTTTGTATCGGTTGATCAAAGCACCGACAGATGCCTCTACAAACAATATTTTATATGGACATCCCAGTTCCGTCAATTGATCCAATGCTTCAAATAGACCTTCGAAACTGCGCCCGCCTCGAATATCACTCACGATTGCTGTCCGCTCATACTTCCCTGCTTCTGCCATGCAAAGTGCACCAAATTTTGGAATCAGTTCTACTGGCATATTATCAACACAATAAAATCCAAAATCCTCTAAATAGGAAATGATTTTACTTTTCCCTGCACCAGACAAACCCGACACTATCAAAAGTTCCATCTTTTGTTCCTTCTCTCTATGGATTGGATGGATCCGTTCCCCATACTTTTACTTCCAGTTCCAAGGAAACGCCAAACTGCTCTTTTACTTTCCTTTTGATTTTTGCAACCAATGATAATACATCATGACAAGTGGCACCGCCCACATTCACTACAAAACCTGCATGTTTTTCCGATACGCGGGCACCACCTACCTGAAGCCCTTTTAAGCCTGCCTGGTCAATCAAAGCAGCGGCATAATGTCCAGTTGGTCTTTTAAATGTGCTCCCTGCACTTGGCAAATCCAAAGGCTGGCTTTCTCTGCGGCGGCGAGAGAGTTCCTCCATTGTTTGGGCAATTTGTTCTCTTTCCCCCGGTTTCAAACGGAGGTACACACCTGTAATCACCCGTTCCCCATGAGAGAAGGCACTTCCTCGATAAATGAATTGATGTTCCTCTCCCTCAAAGCTTCCCATTTCACCTGTCAACGGATTGCAAAATTCCGTTTTGGTTACAACATCTTTCATCTCGCCGCCATATGCTCCTGCATTCATTACCACGGCACCCCCCATGGTACCAGGAATACCATGGGCAAATTCCAAACCAGAAAGACCATTTTGCTTTGCAAAGGTAGCTGCCTTGGACAACAAAACGCCACTCCCTACAAAAAGAACATCATCTTCTAAAAGCTTCAGCTTCGATATTCCATCAAAAGTTTTAATGACCAGCCCATGAAGTCCTTCATCTGCTACAAGCAAATTGCTTCCATTGCCCATAAAATATGGTTGGATACCATAAGAAGCTGCTATGCTGCAAAGTAAAGATAACTCTTGTTCTGTTTTTGGCAATGCCATCAATCGGGCAGGCCCACCAATGCGAAACGCCGTGTGTTTTGCCATGGGCTCCATAATGCGTAATGCAAGGGTCGGAAGCTGCGTTCTAAGTTCCTGCTCCAACGGCGAAAAACAATCCATCTTCTGCTCCTCTCTCACAGGTTTTCCTTTTCAGCTAACTTCTGATCAAAATGTTCGTTGATTTGTTTGGCAAATTCTGCTGCCGCATTATACCCCATTTTTTTATGACGGTTGTTCATAGCTGCTACCTCAACAATCACCGCTAGATTCCGTCCTGGCTTGACCGGAACGGTAATGGATGGAATCTGGACGCCTAAAATATTCGTATACAATTCATCCAGGCCCAAGCGGTCATACATCACATCTTCTTGCCAGATTTCCAGGTTCACGATCAAGTCGATATCCTGAGACAATTTAACAGCACTCATACCAAACAGCCTGCGGACATCAATAACACCTACGCCGCGCAGTTCAATATAATGACGAATGAGTTCAGGAGCAGAACCAACTACCCGGTTTTCATCCAGTTTTTTGATTTCCACAGCATCATCAGCAATGAGACGGTGGCCACGCTTCACCAGTTCAATTGCTGTCTCGCTTTTTCCAACCCCAGATTCACCTAGAAGAAGGATCCCTTCACCATACACTTCCACCAAAACACCATGTCTTGTAATCCGAGGCGCCAACCAAACTCGAAGTCTGCTGATCATCTCACCTAAAAGGGCTGTTGTTGTAACAGGTGTTCGCAATATAGTCTTGTCGTGTTTTTCTGCCATTTCCATACATTCCGGAAAACATTCCAGATTCCGACTGATGGTAAGACCAGGCATTTCATGAGAAAATAATTGGTCAAACCGTTCACGTCTCTGCTGTGGGCTGAGGCCTGACAAATAGCTGGTCTCAACCAAACCGATGATTTGCATCCGTCGCTCATCAAAGTGCTCGTAAAATCCGGTCAGTTGGACACCGCAACGATTGACATCTTCGGTATTGATGGTAATTTTCTCATAATCACTGCTCTTGCGCAGGATTTCTAAATTCATTTCTTCCACAAGCTGGCACAGTTTAACACTATACAAGCTGCCTTTTTTCTTCTGTTTCATGGCAGTCCTTCCTTTTCTCTGCTTTCTCCTGTGGGCAAGCTATCTAGCCATGTTTTTAGCGTTTATCATTTCATTTTTAAAACAATAGATACTTTATTATATACATTGTTTTTTCATTTGGCAACACCTCCCTTTTGGTTTCAAAGCCCATTCAGAAAAAGTCCATCTTTTTCCGGAAAATAGACTTGATTTTTCTTTCTATTTCTGGTATTATGCATTTTAGCGTGTTATGCGCCGGATTTGAACATAGCGAGGAGGTTTCGACAGATGGCAAAATGCGAAGTGTGTGGCAAAGGAGTAACATTTGGTATTAAAGTCTCCCACTCCCACAGACGCTCCAATCGGTCTTGGAAGCCCAATGTAAAGCGCGTCAAGGCGATTGTGGACGGTTCGCCCCGACATATTTATGTCTGCACAAGATGCCTCCGCTCTGGAAAAGTCACCAGAGCTGTCTAAGCACTTGGGAAAAGAAAGAGGGAAAACGCAATGATGCGTTTTCCCTATTCTTGTTCTAGGGCTAATATAAGTGAAAGCCCCGAGAATGGTTGAAAATTGACATCAATGGTGTATAATAAGAACATAAATCAAGCAGATCAATCGAAGGAGGAACAGAGATGAAAAAATACTACATCACAACCCCAATCTACTATCCATCTGATAAATTGCATATCGGCCATACCTATTGCACTGTTGCAACAGATGCAATGGCCCGGTATAAACGCATGCAGGGGTATGATGTAATGTTCCTCACAGGAACAGATGAACATGGCCAGAAAATTGAACAAAAGGCAAAAGAGGCTGGCGTTACCCCCCAGCAATTTGTAGACCAAGTGGTTTCTGGCATCAAGGATCTATGGAAATTGATGAACATTTCCAACGATCGGTTCATCCGTACCACAGATGATTACCATGTTGCTGCGATTCAGAAAATCTTCAAGCAGCTTTATGACCAGGGTGATATTTATAAATCTGTTTATAAAGGGAAATATTGCACCCCTTGTGAAGCGTTCTGGACAGAAACCCAACTGGTAGATGGAAAATGTCCTGACTGTGGTCGTGAAGTGCAAGATGCAGAAGAAGAAGCTTATTTCTTTCGCCTCTCTCAATATGCTGACCGCATTTTAAAACTCTATGAAGATCAGCCCGATTTTTTAGAGCCTGCGTCACGTATGAACGAAATGGTCAACAACTTCCTAAAACCCGGTTTGGAAGATCTCTGTGTTTCCCGAACCTCCTTTTCCTGGGGTGTACCTGTCGATTTCGATCCGGGTCATGTGGTATATGTTTGGGTCGATGCCCTTTCCAACTATATTACGGCTCTAGGCTACCAAAATGATCGATATCATGATTTTGATAAGTACTGGCCAGCAGACGTCCATTTTGTAGGAAAAGAAATTACACGGTTTCATGCTATCATTTGGCCTGCTATGTTAATGGCGTTGGGACTTCCATTGCCCAAAAAAGTATTTGGTCATGGTTGGCTTTTACTGGAAGGCGGTAAGATGTCAAAATCAAAGGGAAATGTGGTGGATCCTGTCATTCTGGCAGAACGATATGGAGTGGATGCCCTGCGTTACTTCCTCCTGCGGGAATTTCCTTTTGGGTCTGACGGTTCTTTTTCCAACGAAGCCCTTATCTCCAGGATCAACTCTGATCTTGCCAATGACTTGGGTAATCTTCTCTCCCGTACAGTTGCTATGGTGCAAAAGTATTTTGGCGGTACACTGCCAGAAACACAAGAGAAAGATTCCATGGATGAAAAACTCATAGCCATGGCGTCCAACTTACGTGATCAATATGAAAATCAAATGGAAAAATTTGCATTTCAAAATGCATTGATGGAAGTATTCTCCGTGATTTCTAGGGCCAACAAATACATTGACGAAACAACACCTTGGATCTTGGCCAAATCGGAAGAAAAGAAACCCCGCCTGGCTTGTGTTCTATACAACTTATTGGAAGTATTGCGTATCACAACAGGTCTTTTGGTCCCTTTTATTCCTATTTCTTGTGAAAAAGCATGGAATCAGATTGGCGCAACCAAAGAAATGACTACTTGGGATACCCTTTCTACGTTCGGTGTTTTACCTCGCACAGTCTCTGTCACAAAAGGTGATACACTCTTCCCCCGTATCGACATGAAAGCCGAATTGGAAGCATTGGAAAAGGCCAAAGCCGCCAAGGAAGAGTCAGAAACGCCTTCTACTCCTCCCATTACCATTGACGACTTTGCCAAAGTGGAAATGACAGTTTGTAAAGTACTGGCCTGTGAAGCGGTTCCAAAATCCAAAAAACTGCTGAAGTTTCAGCTGGATTGTGGCGAAAAAACACCTCGTCAAATCCTTTCTGGAATTGCTCAGTATTATCAACCGGAAGAATTGGTTGGAAAGACCCTAGTGGCTTGCACCAACCTTCCCCCTCGTAAAATGATGGGAATGGAAAGCAATGGCATGATCCTTTCCGCGGAAAAAGACGGAAAGTTGAATGTCCTGATGTTGGACGACGCCATTCCCGCCGGAGCAAAGCTTTGCTAACATTTTCTTTTCTTCTAAAGAGCCGAACCGTCGTTCGGCTCTTTAGACTATTGGGAGGTTTACTTTATGTTGTTTGATACCCATGCTCACTACGATGATCCCGCTTTTGACAATGACAGGGATGAACTGCTTCGTGCATTACCCTCTTCTGGAATTTCTTTGGTCCTTGACCCCGGATCCAATATGACCTCTTCCAAAAAAGCTGTTCAATTGGCAGAAGAGTATGACTTTGTCTTCGCCGCTGTCGGTACACATCCTCACGATGCCAAAGATATGGTAGACAACGATTTGGATACCTTGCGTTCTTTATCCACTCATCCCAAAGTAAAGGCTATTGGTGAGATTGGTTTGGATTATTACTATGACCATTCTCCCCGCATCATCCAACAACAGCGATTCCGAGATCAAATGGCACTGGCAGAAGATATCAAACTCCCTGTCATTATCCACGATCGCGAGGCACACAGCGACTGTTTTGACATTATTCGCTCCTTTCCCAATGTAATTGGCGTTTATCATTGCTATTCCGGCAGCCTGGAAATGGCAAAACAGATTTTAGATTTGGGTTGGTATTTGTCCTTTAATGGCGCTATTACGTTTAAAAATGCCAGAAAGGCGTTAGAAGTGATCTCTTACATGCCTCTTGACCGGCTTATGTTGGAAACAGATTCTCCTTACCTTTCTCCTGTTCCTTTTCGTGGAAAACGAAACGACTCGCGACGGATTTCTCTGGTAGCTGAAGCCGTTGCTTCCCTTCGCCATACAACCCCCGAAGAGATTGCGCAAATTACATTGGAAAATGGGTTGCGGTTTTTTGGAATTACTTCAGTGCCGACGTCAGTTTCAGTTGAAATAAAAGAATAATATAGTCATACTTTTTGCGTGATCTTCAACCCCACATTCTAAAAAACATGTGAAAATGAAAAAGAGACGCTGTAGAATGAATGGTTCTACAGCGTCCCTTTTTTATTCCACCGTCACTGATTTGGCTAAATTCCTTGGTTTATCGATATCGCAACCTCGCAAGAGGGCAACATAATAAGAAAACAGTTGGAGTGGCACTACAGCTAAAGAGGGTAAAAGTGCTTCGTGAGCATCTGGGATAGAAATCACATGATCCACTCTTTTAGCACCTCCCGTTTCTTTTTCTGTCTCTTCCTTTCTGTGTTCTGTAGTCAATGCCAGGACAGAAGCGCCACGTGATTTGACCTCCACCACATTGCTCATCAGTTTTTCATACAACGGATCGTATGTGGCAAGAGCAACCACCAACGTTCCCTCTTCGATCAAAGAAATGGTACCATGCTTCAATTCGCCAGCAGCATATGCTTCAGAATGAATATAAGAAATTTCCTTCAACTTCAAAGAGCCTTCCAAGCCAATGGCATAGTCCAAATTCCGGCCCAAAAAGAACACAGAGCGATTATTGAAATAGAGAGATGCATAATACTGAATATTCTCCTTATGGGCCAATATGTCTTCCATTTGTTCTGGCACCTGCAACAGACCTGCCAAGATGGCATCATATTCCTCTTTTGGCATTTTACCCGTAAGCTCGCCCAAATATAGTATCAAAAGAAGCATGACCGCCAGTTGGGAGCTATATGCTTTTGTGGTTGCCACTGCAATTTCAGGGCCAGCCCAAGTGTAAATAACATCATCTGCCTCTTTTGCAATGGTAGAGCCCACGACATTGACAACGGCAAGGGTACGAGCTCCCAACCGTTTGGCTTCCCGCATTGCATCCCTGGTATCTGCTGTCTCGCCGGACTGGCTGATAGCCACCACCAAAGTATTGGGGGTTACAATGGGGTCGCAATACCGGAACTCCGATGCCAGAGCAACTTCCACAGGAATCCGTGTCTGCTTTTCCAAAATGTATTTCGATACCATGCCAACATGATAGGAAGAACCGCAAGCGATGATATACAGGCGGTCTATTTTTGCCACTTCTTCTTGTGTCAGTTTCACATCATCCAAAACCACTTTTCCATCACGGATGCGGGGTGAAATGGTATCTCTAATGGCTTTTGGCTGCTCCAAAATTTCTTTGAACATAAAATGTTCATATCCGCCTTTTTCCGCAGCCGAAATTTCCCAATCAATGTATGCATGTTCTTTTTCTACGATATCCAAATCAGTATTATACACTGTCACTTGTTCTTCTGTCAGAACAGCAATTTCGCCATCCTCCAGATAGCAAACATCCCTGGTATGCTTCAAAATAGCTGTCACATCTGAAGCTAAAAAGTTACAGTGTTCTCCAAATCCCAGAATCAATGGGCTATCCTTTCGGGCAGCAATCACCTGGTTAGGACAATCCCGGCATAGAATACCAAAGGCATAAGAACCTTCGATACGAGATAATACTTTTGCAACAGCAGAAAGCAGATCTCCTTTATAATAATAGTCCAACAGTTGCGCCACTACTTCCGTGTCAGTTTCTGAAACAAACCGCACACCTTTAGAAAGCAGAAATTCTTTGATCTGAATGTAATTTTCAATGATCCCGTTATGTACAACTGCTATGTTTCCAGAATCACTGACATGAGGATGAGAATTGATGTCAGACGGTTGTCCATGTGTAGCCCATCGAGTATGGCCCAGTCCAATCGTCCCTTTTAAGTCTTTTCCCCCATGGATAAGTGCATACAGATCTTTGATTTTCCCTTTGCTTTTCGCCACTTCTAATCCCCTCTCTGGGGAATAGACAGCAATACCAGCCGAGTCATAACCTCGATATTCCAGTTTTGATAAGCCTTCCAGCAAAATAGGCGCCGCCTGCTCTCGGCCAACATATCCTATGATTCCACACATAGCAGAAACCTCCAAATGTCCCGTTTGTGCTTGTATTTTTTTAGGGACGCCACGTGATTTGCGGCGTCCCTTGTTTAGATACCGTCATTACAGCATTAAAATACGTTCTTGATCCGCTCCACTGCCTCTTGAGCTGATGCTGTATCACCAAATGCAGTAAGGCGTATATAGCCTTCTCCAGAGGGTCCAAATCCAGCACCAGGTGTTGTTGCAACACCTGCCTGATCCAACAGCAGGTCAAACAACTCCCAAGAGCCCATTCCTTTCGGTGTCTCCAGCCAGATATATGGTGCATTCACCCCACCATATACGGTAAACCCTGCCTGCTGCAACCCTTCTCTTATAATCCTGGCATTGTTCTGATAATAAGAGATGGTATCGCGAATTTGCATTCTTCCTTCCGGTGAATAGACCGCAGCAGCTCCACGCTGTACCACATATGGTACTCCATTGTATTTGGTGCTCTGACGACGGAACCACATATCATGCAAAGATACTCCGCCTCGTTTCAAAGTCTTTGGAATAACCGTATACGCACAACGTAAACCTGTAAATCCAGCTGTTTTTGAAAAGCTTCGAAATTCTATGGCACATTCCCTGGCACCTGGAATTTCAAAAATGCTTTTGGGTATGTCGGGATCTGTAATAAAAGCTTCATATGCACTGTCATACAGAAGAACAGATTCGTTTTCCAATGCATAGTCCACCCAGCTTTTCAGCTGCTCCTTCGTCGCTGTTGCCCCTGTTGGATTATTGGGGAAACAGAGATAGATCATATCTGCCCTTTCTTTTGGAATTTGAGGTACAAATCCATGTTCCTTTAAGCATGGCATGTAGATCAATTTGCTCCACATGCCGTCTTTCCCACAGTCGCCCGCTCTTCCCGCCATGGCATTGGTGTCTACATACACAGGATACACTGGGTCACACACAGCTACAACATTATCAGCCCCAAAGATATCACCAATATTCCCGCAGTCACTCTTTGCACCGTCACTGACAAAAATTTCATCTGCTTTGATATCAATGCCTCGATTTTGATAATCATACTGACAGATAAGATCTCTTAAAAAGTCATATCCTTCATAGGGACCATATCCTTTGAACGTTTCTGAAACCGCCATTTCATCCACAGCTGCATGTAATGCAGCAATCACCGCAGGTGCCAAAGGGCGTGTCACATCGCCAATCCCTAGTTTGATCAGTTTACGCTCCGGGTGCGCAGCAGCAGATTGCTCTGCCCGCTTGGCTGTCTCAGAAAACAAATAACTGCCCGGCAATTTTAGATAGTTTTCATTCACTTTCGTCATCCAGTATTTCTCCTTCAAATACAGTTTTCACCGGGCCTTTCATCTGTACGTGACCGCTGGCCATTTCCCAGCAAATATCCAGATTGCCTCCCGGCAAGTGCACTTTTACATCTCTGGCACATCGGCCTGTTAAAACACCAGCTACTACTGCGGCACATGCGCCTGTTCCACACGCCAAGGTCTCCCCAGAGCCCCGCTCCCATACCCGCAAGTAGAGGTTGTTTCGGTCCTTTACATGGGCAAATTCCACATTAATGCGGTTCGGGAAAAGAGCATATCGCTCTATTTTAGGACCAAGGCGAGATAAATGCAATGGAGCTATGCCATCCAAAAACAACACGGCATGAGGATTTCCCATGGACACACAAGTTACAGAATAGGATGTTCCATCAATGACAATCGGCTGTTCCACAAACAAATCTCCTGGTGCTTCTACTGGAATTTTTCTTGGGTTAAACTCTGGAGTTCCCATATCCACCTGCACTGAGGAAACCACTCCGTCTTCCGGGAATAAAGTCAACAGCCTAACACCTGCTTTTGTCTCAATCGATAATGATTGTTTGGAAGACAATCCTTTCTCATAAATGAATTTCCCTACACAACGAATGCCGTTGCCACACATTTCTCCTTCTGAACCGTCTGCATTATACATTTCCATTTTAAAATCACATATCCGTGACGGGCGGATCAGAATCAATCCATCTGCGCCCACGCCTTCATGTCGGCGGGAAAGCGTTTGAGACAGCGCATCAGGAAACTTTACCTTTTGCGCCAAATCCTCTACTACCATGTAATCGTTACCAAGTCCATGCATTTTTAAAAATTTCAACACCATATCCCCTTTTCCAAGATGCAAAACATCTTTGATCGACGAGCTGGCAGCACATTACTTCTGCACTTTCTCATCTCTTTCAGGGTATTCTGGCTATCCATTTAAAATGCTTTTAAATATTTTCTTTGTTCCCAATTTCCTACATGGGTTCGGTATTCATCCCATTCTCGTTTCTTTGCCTCAATATATCGGCTAGCCACATGAGGACCTAGGGCTCGCATCATCAATTCATTAGACTCCAATTCACGTACAGCCTCAATCAGTGTTTCTGGCAAATATCCAATACTGGCAGCATCTCGCTCTTCCCGGGTCATTTCATAAATATTGCCCGTCACCTGAGGGGGTGGCATGATCTGGTTACGAATACCGTCCAGTCCCGCCTCCAGACACAACGCCAAAGCCAGATAGGGATTGGCTGAAGGGTCTGGGCTACGCAATTCAATACGGGTACTCTTCCCTCGGCTGGAAGGAACTCGAATCAACGGACTGCGATTTCGAGCAGACCAAGCAATATAACAAGGCGCTTCATAGCCTGGAACCAGACGTTTATAAGAATTGACCAATGGATTGGTAACTGCAGTAATGGCCTTAATATGTTTTAAAACGCCGGCAATAAAATGATAGGCTGTTTTGCTTAAACCCAGGGGATCACTGGCATCCTCAAATACATTTTGATCTCCTTGGAAAAGAGACATATTGACATGCATACCAGATCCTGCGATACCAAAGAGCGGCTTCGGCATAAACGTGGCATGAAGGCCACTTCTTTGTGCAATGACTTTTACCGCTAATTTAAAGGTTACAATATGATCCGCTGCTGTCAATGCATCGGCATATTTAAAGTCTATTTCATGTTGCCCCATGGCAACTTCGTGATGAGATGCTTCAATTTCAAATCCCATTTGTTCCAAGGCCAAACACATCTTACGTCGTGCACTTTCGCCATGATCCGTCGGCCCAAGATCAAAGTATCCTGCCTGATCATGGGTATGTAATGTGGGCTCACCTTTTTCATTGGTCAGAAACAGAAAAAATTCACATTCTGGCCCAACATTGAAGGTATACCCCATATCTGCCGCTTCTTTTAAGGCTCGATGCAATACGTATCTGGGATCTCCTTCAAAGGGAACTTGTTCTGGTGTGTATACATCGCAAATCAGACGCGCTACTTTTCCACTTTCGGGTTCCCATGGAAAAACAACAAAGCTATCATAATCCGGCTTGAGTACCTGATCTGATTCCTCAATTCTTACAAAACCTTCGATGGAAGATCCGTCGAACATGCATTTGCCATCCAACGCTTTTTCAATTTGAGACGCTGTAATAGCTACATTTTTTAGTTGACCAAAAATATCTGTAAATTGAAGCCGGATAAAGCGAATATCTTCTTCTTTTACACGGCGTATAATTTCCTCCCTGGTGTATTTTGCCATTGGATTTTTCCTCCTTCTGTCCTGCGGAATGTCATCCGAATTTTCCGAATTTCCGCCGCGCTCATTTATAGCGCTCATTATAATACAGAACAGTTTCCCTGTCAAACTGCTTCTACAACTCTCCTTTTCTTTTCTTATCTTATGACATCATTGATCCATCCGGTTATCGTATCATCAGCCTTCATTACAAGAAAAAGCGAACAATAATCATACCAACACCCAAAGCAGAAAGGACAATACCTGTGACGCGGTTCAAAGTTTTTGCAGATGCACGATTGGCAAATACAGCTGCTACCTGAGCACCAAATAATGTAAATACCACACAGCAAACCAATGCCACCAAATTAGGCATAGATCCGCTGATGGAAAAATGAGAAATGGCTCCCGTAAGTGCTGTGAATGTCATAATAAAGACACTGGTCCCAACCGCTGTTTTAAGCTCATATCCTAGCACACTGGTCAAAATCAGTAACAACATCATTCCACCGCCTGCGCCAATAAAGCCACAAATAAAGCCTACTACCACTCCACACAAAATGGACTTGATCACCTTTTCTTTGAAACTTTTATCATACAATGGCTCTTTACTGGACATCACCGGTCGGACAATAAATTTTATACCCAGTAAAAGGGTCATAAAAACCGAAAATCCACCCATTGCTGTACTGGGAACAAATGAGGCAACATAGCTGCCTAACAAAGTAAAGACCAAAACGGTAAATAACATGATCAAGCCATTTTTGATGTCCATATTTTGATGTCTGCCATATGTATAGGCAGATATGGCTGACGCCAACACATCAGAAGCCAACGCAATTCCCACAGCTTCATATGGATCAAATCCTAAAAATGTGATCAGCATGGGTGAAATGACAGCTGCTGCAGACAGCCCTGCCAACCCTGTTCCAATACCAGCCCCAAGTCCTGCAATGAAATAGACCAATACTGCTCCTATCATTTTAAAGCCTCCTGTACATTGCATTCCATCTTGCGTAATACTGCTTCCATCATTTTCTTTTCTTCAGATGAAATATTTTGAAATAATAAATTTAGAAAAGCAGTTTGGGCTTCTTTTCCCTTTTGAATAACAGGAGAGGTTGTTTCTTGTATTTGTAAATGGCAAATCCGCCGATCGTCTTCATCAGGGAAAACACGCAACATTCCTCTCTTAACCAAAGAATCTACAGATTTTGATACATGAGACTTTGCAATGCCTCTCTGCTCTACAATTTCCTTCGCTGTATCAACTGTAGGGTAATTCGATAAAAACAAGAGAATATCCATCTCTGATTTGCTGATTCCATATTCTTCCGCCACAAAGGAAATCAGTTTGACATAGAGACGTTTCATCTGTCGTCCTAATCGTAATACTTCGTTTACTTGCAAAATAGCTCCTCCCTATCTGTTCTATTTTAAACAGTTTTATTGTGAACTATTATATAGAGTTTTCTTTCTTTTTGTCAACGATATGGAGCAAAAATTATATTTCCCTCTTGCATTTTAAAAAAGAGTGTGATATACTTCATTTCAGTTAATTCCTATGTCTCTTATATGAATTAGTGGTTTTTTCTTTGAATTAAAAACACCATATTTACAGTTTTCATTTGTTCGGGATATCCTCCCCCTTCATCCCAATATCATGATAAAATAATAGGAAGGTGATTTTTTATGTATTGTGTAAAAAAAATAACAGACGACATGAGCTGGATCGGCGGAAGCGATCGTCGTTTGGCGCTCTTCGAAAATGTATTCCCTATTCCCAGAGGTGTCTCTTATAACGCCTATGTGGTTTTGGATGAACAGACAATTTTGCTTGATACAGTGGACAAGTCTGTGAGTGAACAGTTCTTTGAAAACTTAGCTCATGTACTGGATGGTCGTAAACTGGATTATTTGGTAGTCAACCATATGGAACCCGACCACTGTGGCACCATGAACGAATTGGTCTTGCGCTATCCTGAGGTTAAAATTGTAGCCAATGCCAAAACGGTTGTTATGATCAAACAGTTCTTTGACTTTGATATTGATTCCCGTGTTGTTGTTGTAAAAGAAGGGGACACTCTCTCTACTGGCAAACATACGTTCACCTTTGTCATGGCGCCCATGGTACATTGGCCAGAAGCTATGGTAACATATGATATTACTGACAAAATTCTCTATTCCGCAGATGCCTTTGGTACATTTGGCGCCATCAATGGCAATCTCTTTGCAGACGAAGTGGAATTTGAAACCCAATGGCTGGATGATGCCAGACGGTATTATACCAATATTGTAGGCAAATATGGCACTCAAGTACAGGCATTGCTTAAAAAAGCCTCTACCATTGAAATTGAAATGATCTGTCCTTTGCATGGGCCAGTTTGGAGAAACAACATTGGTTGGTTTATTGATAAGTATATGAAATGGAGCACTTATACTCCAGAAGACGAGCAATCTGTCATGATCGTTTATGGTTCCATTTATGGCAATACGGAAAATGCAGCCAACATTTTAGCTTCCAAATTGGCAGATGCAGGCGTTCGGAATATTGCCATGTATGATGTTTCAGCCACCCATCCTTCTGTGATTGTATCAGAAGCTTTCCGTTGCAGTCACCTGGTATTTGCATCCGCCACTTACAACGCTGGCATCTTCTGTAATATGGAAACTGCGCTATTGGATTTGAAAGCCCATAACCTGCAAAACCGTACCATTGGTATTTTGCAAAACGGCACTTGGGCCGCTACTTCCGGTTCTTTAATGAAAGAAATCTTCTCCTCCATGAAAAACATGACCATTTTAGAGCCAATGGTCAGCATCAAATCCTCTGTGAAAGATGCCCAATTAGCTGAAATTGATGCTCTGGCAGAAGCTCTGCTAGCAACATTGAAACCTAAAGAAGTCACCTCTTCTAAAAATGATAAAATCGATTCTAAAGCAATGTACCTCTTGAGCTCTGGTCTTTATGTGTTATCTGCCAAAGATGGTGAAAAAGATAACGGTTGCATCATCAATACTGTTATGCAAGTGACCAATTCCCCCAAGCGTATTGTCATTGGTGTGAATAAGAGTAATTTGACCCATGATATGATTTTGAAAACAGGCAAATTCAACCTTTCTGTCCTCACGGAAGAAACCCCGTTCAAAGTACTTGAGCATTTCGGCTTCCAGAGCGGAAAAGATGTGGATAAGTTTGAAGGAGCTTCTCCTGATAACAGAACAGAAAATGGCCTTCTTTATCTTCCATCTTGCACCAATGCCTTCCTTTCTGCTGATGTAGTAGAAACCAAAGAATTTGAAACCCATACTATGTTCACAGCTGAGATCACAGAGGCTAAGGTCCTGTCTTCTGCACCATCTCTCACCTATTCTTATTATCAGAACCACATTAAACCAAAGCCAGCAGTCAGTGCACCCAAGAAAAAGGGATATGTTTGTAAAATCTGCGGTTACGTCTATGAAGGTGATCCACTGCCCGCTGATTTCATTTGTCCTCTATGCAAACATGGTGCTGAAGATTTTGAAAAATTGAACTAAAGAACTACAACAATTCAGAGAGGCGCTGTGTATAGCGCCTCTCTGAATTGTTTAACGGTTTTGATATTCCAATAAAAGGTCTCGCAATTGAGACGCATGCATTCCTTCCTCTTCTGCAAATGCTGTAAACATTTGTTTGGCTTTTTGGTCTTCCTCCATTTCCTGAGAATGAACACGGAACTCTCGAGCCATTTCCATTGAGTTTTGCCATGCACGCATCAATTTGTCATAAGTTGTAATACGCACTTCGTTTTCATGTTGTTTTTTCATAGTCACCCTCCTGTCTGTTATTTTATTAAAGAAACAGTAACTCTTATATTTTGTACTCTTATCAGGCATTTGATGACGTATAAGTATTGTAAATTTTATGATTTATTGGTACTTTTTTCTTAAAGATTCTATAAGACTTTTCATGTGATGAGATTGATAAAGCGTTTTGAATACAACCTCGTACCAGATATTCTGGGACATGCCGTTCTATTTGAGCCTATTACTCATCTGGAATTTTCTGCTGTGGCAGTTAAAATTTATGAAAATCTTGCAGGAACAAAAGCCCTTCCAGCAACAGCAAATACACTCAATAACCGTAATAATTTGAAAATGTTACCACTGAAGGAGAAGCTATAGGATATGCAAATGCACCTAGGGAGCAGGCTTTGTCCATTGTTGTCAGAATGGTTAAAAAGCTAAAATAAGCCGGTCTTGCATTGTTATCAGCATAGGGGTGCAGATAACATCATCTTGTTTACAACTAGAGAATAGCCTCAAACTTTACCTGCGTCGATTGCACTTTCTTACAAGCAGCTAAACCCACAAAAAAAGACACGACAAGTCGTGTCTTTTTTGTGGTGAATTCTGATATCATGCTTTGGGACACTTTGTCCTAAAGTTTACATGTAAATTTCTAAAGAAAACGTTATTCTAGCGTGTTGCATTGATTTATAAATCAAGTTTAAAGAAATGTCTCCCCCTCTATTTCACAACCTCACAATATCCATACAATATCCATTTAGAATCTCTTCTAATACGATTACTTTTATAAAGTCTCGGCTGACAATAGAGTACAGGTGCACAGGAGGTTGCCTGCTGTTCCACGTTCTTAACAACGCTTACCGTTTAGGAGCGGCAACATCTTTTAGAGAGAATATCATGCTGTAAGAAATTCCTAATTTCGCAAGAAGCGAGGCTATTGCTTCATCGAATGAACTTAAAATTTGTAGAAACGGATATATACGGTCACAATCTATTCCACTCATTACGAAAGCAGAACCGATCGTGACCGCATAGGCTGCTCAAAATTACGAAAAAGTTTTCTATGGCCACATTGTCATAAGAACAGCTGGGAGTGCAAATACGTCAGTTGACCTTTTCTTGTTGAAAGATATCCGCAGCGTAATGGAGCTGTCATACCATTGCCGATGTGATAACCAGGCGTAAAGATGCATAAATAGAATATCAATCAATCGACAATCTATTTTTTTAGGCATGCACTGTACAATGTGTCCGATTGAGTTTTTGTACGCTTACTACGCCGATGACACTGTTTTTATCGCTGATCGCTGATGGTAGCACTGCTGTTGCTAGCTTCCAATGCGGAAAGTGGGTCATACGGTGCCCCGATTGTCGTGCCTGCGAGCAACGCAATATCTACTGCATTCGCTGGAAGACCCCAGGAATTACCCGAAAATAAAAATGTCGCCTGATCGACTACATACCCGCGGGTGTTGTATACAACATTATTGATAATTGTTCCAGTGGATCCGGGATTTAAATATGCAGGTTGGCGCAAAGTGTGAAAAACATTGTCTCGCACTAACAGATTGGTCGCATTTCCTTGTGTTACAAAGCCCCTGTTTACTACCCACGTTGAGGAGTCACCCGGCTGGTCCGGTCCATAAATCTGACAGTTTAAAATTTGGTTTCCATCTCCGGCAAGCTGTATGAACTCGACAGGATACGGGTTGTCGCTTGTCATCGTAAGACCGTCGATTGTATTGTCTCCTCCATTGCACAAAAAGGGTACCACTGGCGCCTGGAGCAAAATGACTGCTCCGGCCGTGCCTTGAATGGTCAATCCAGGTGTGCTCACAACGATTTGCTGCGTAATGGGATAGGTACCGCGTAAAACGTGTATAAAGCCCCCGGGCGGAGCCACAGCCAGCGCCTGCTCAATGGTTTCAAACGGCGTGGCTTGACTGCCGTCCCCACCTGGAGCTGCATCAGCCTGGACATACAAATTATATGGATTTGACTCAATACTTCCTGTCGCTCCTGTGGGACCGGTCGCTCCCGTCGCTCCTGTGGGACCTGTGGGACCGGTTGCTCCTGTGGGACCTGTGGGACCGGTCGGGGCGATGTTAAAAGGAAAGCGGCTATAAACCCTGATACATCAGGGAAAATCTAAAAATAAAATCTATCACATTACGCGGAACGCCGTCCGGGCAGACAGCCGGGCGGCGTTTTTGCGTGGTGGGATAGGCCGGAGGAGGTGAAAATCATAAAAAGCAGGTATAAAATTTTCGGGCAAAAATTTGTGCAACACTCCAAAAATCCAAAAGTCAGGAGGAATTGAATGGCAGACGAAACATTGAACATTGGCCCGGATGAGGCCAGTAGCGTCGAGCCCGAGGTCACGGAACATCCCGCCGGTGGCAACCCACCCGAGGCTGCTGTCCCGGAACCGGAACAGGGAGAAACGGTGGAGCCCGGCGTGGACGACCCCTCTGTCGGGGAGCCCCCCGGTGAGGAGCACGAACCGGACACCCCCGGCGATACGCCGCCCCAGGAAGTAGCCTGGGCCGTGGTGGAAGATGCCCCGGCCCAGGAGTCCCCTGCCGCTGAGGAGCCGGAGGCCCCCGCTCCCGGTAATGACGGAGAGGTGGTGGTGCCCTTTGACAAAATCAGTGAGCTTATCGCCAAACACAACCAGGAGGCACGGGCGGCCATCGAGCAGGAAGAGGCCGACACCCCCCAGCCGGAGGGCATGGACAAGGGCCCGGAGGAACCGGCCCAGGAGGAACCTGTCCCCAAGCGCCAGAAACGTCCCCCCAAGGAGAAAAAGCCGGAGCATGAGGAAAAGGCGGACAAGCCCCGCCGTGGTGGCCGCAAACCCATGGAGACCGCCCAAGGCAAGGATGCCCCGGCGGGCAAGCCTCGAGACAAAATGTCCCAAGGGAAACAGGGCAAGGCAACTCCGGAGCAGGACACTCCCGGAGGCGGCGCTGCTGCTGGTGCTCCCGCTGTTGAGGGGGATACCCCTGCCGCGGATGTAGAGGCCGCCTTTGGGCTGAAGGACGCCACCCGCGCCGCCAAGGAGGAGGTCGTCTACCTTGACCTCTCTGAGCTCCACGCCTTTAAGGATCACCCTTTCAAGGTGCGGGAGGATGCGGAAATGCAGTCCCTGGTGGAGAGCGTCAAGACCGGCGGCGTGAACCAGCCCGCCATCGTCCGCCCCCGTGAGGGCGGCGGGTATGAGATCATCGCGGGCCACCGCCGCCAGAAAGCCAGTGAGCTGGCCGGTTTTCGGAATATGCCCTGCATCGTCCGTGAAATGACGGATGACGAGGCCATCCTCGCCATGACGGACGATAACCTGCGCCACCGGGATCATATTCTCCCCACGGAGAAAGCCAAGGCACTCCAGCAGCAGGTGGACGCCATTTCCCACCGGGGCGTCAAGCTCCAGAATGTTGCCGAGGGCGATATTGGTAAGCGGTCAACGGAGATCGTGGGAGCCCGGAATGGCCTGAACTACAAAAAGGTCATGCGGCTGATCCGCTTGAACTATCTGGTGCAGGAACTGAAAGATCGGCTGGATGGGACGGCAATCAACGCGGACGGCAAACCCGCAAAGAAAATCGCCTTTACCCCCGCTGTGGAGTTGTCCTATATCCGGCCCAAAAACCAGCGGCTCATCGCGGTGTCCATCGAGGGTGAGCAGGCATCCCCCTCTCTATCTCAGGCCAAAAAGCTCCGGGAACTGGATGAAAAGGGCCTGCTCAACGGGGACGTCATTGATGGGATTTTAAGCGAGGAAAAGAAGGAGGTTGATAATGTGATCATCAGCACCGAGGAACTCAATAAGTATTTTGGCCAGGAGGTCACGCCCCGGCAGATGAAGGAGCAGATCATCGCCCTGCTGGACGAGTGGAAGGAAAAGCAGCCGCCGGAAAAGAAGGCGGAACTGGAGAAGTGAGCCCTTGAGACACTTTGTCCCAAGGGCTTTTTTCATTTCTAAATCACATTTTGGAGGTGCAACTTGAAAACAAATCACCATACCCCCCGGAGGATGACGGCCCTGCTGCTGGCCCTGGTGCTGTGCATCGGTATGATGCCCAGCGCCTTTGCCGCCCAGGAGGATAACTACCATGACCCGGCGGAGCACTGGATCGAGGCGCTCAACCGTACCAACGAGCTGGACGCCAACTCGACCGTGACCATCGAAACCTTCAACTGCTGTGAGTGCGGCCAGGCTACCTCGTTCCAGGTGTTCCGTGTGCCGGAGTACACCCGCAACGGGGAGACGGCCCTGACCCGCACTATCAAGTATTCGGATGGCACCTGCCTGGACGGGGAGAGCAAGGGCGACCTGCTGGACGGCACCCCCGGCCAGGACGCCTATTATACCGGCTACCACTGGACGAAGGCCGTCTGCGAGACCTGCGGCACGTTCAATACCAACATGGGGGCCACCAGCTACGCCTGCGACAAAAATGTGTATTGGCTCTATGACTGCGCGGCGGACTTCTTCGAGGAACTGCCGGAAACGCAGACCATTGAGCAGGTGGACAGCGGGTATCACCGTATCACCACCACCAGCGGGGAGTATTGCGCTTTCTGCTATGGCACGTTCAAGGAGGAAAGCTCCACCCTGGAGCGCCACCACATGGAGAGCGCCATCCGCCCGGAGCTGGCCCATGACCGCTTTGTGGAGATGG
>CAWVKD010000062.1:0-7245 GCA_963929765.1 Clostridia bacterium
GTGGGCGGTAGGCAGCAGCCTGTTACAAGGCTATGCCGGAAATTTGAATCCCACAGGAACGGCAACGAGAGCAGAAGTTGCACAGATCCTGATGAACTTCTGTGAGAACATAGCAAAATAATCAAAACCCGATCGCAGAAAACATATCGAAAAGCAGGCGCTCCTAATGGAGCGCCTGCTTTTTATAAATGATCGGATTTACGATCTATGAATTATTTAGAAGAAGAGCTAGAAAAGGTGGTTGATGGAGAAATTTCAGGAGAAGAAGATGCAGCAAATTGGCGTCCGGTATGATCAATGGTATAGGGCGGTTTTAGAATCAGTTCAGAAATTGGGAGAAAAGAATACCCATTTTGCATTAAAGTTTGAATGATTCCATCAAGGGCTTCCGGTGTGTGTAATGCGGCGTTATGGAACAAGACAATGGAACCGGGCTGAACATTCTCTGTTACTCGCTTTGTAATTTCAGAAGCAGAAAGATCTTTCCAGTCAAGGCTGTCAACATCCCATTGGATTGGCTCCATGCCAATAGAACGAACGGCGGAAATCACATTATCATCATATTCGCCATATGGTGGCCGCATTAACGTGGGGCAAACTCCGGTTACAGCTTCGATTTTGGCATTGCATGCTTGGATATCTGCAATAATTTCTTCTCTAGATAACTTTGTCATGTGTGCATGAGAATCCGAATGATTCATCACCTCATGTCCAGCGTCAGATAGTGCCTTGACAGATTCCGGATATTTATCCACCCATGCACCTACAACAAAAAAAGTGGCTTTGATGTTGTATTTTCCCAATATGTCAATTAACATTTGGGTATCTTCATTGCCCCATGCTGCGTCGAAAGAAAGAGAGCAAACTTTATATTCCCGGTTTACAGAGTAAATAGGTAGTTGTCGTGTGGTAGCAGAAGCACCCACGATGGTAGGATTGTTTACAACATAAAACATAAGAAAAGCGGCAATGCAGCAGGCAAGTATGGTTAAAACATTCTTATGCAATAAAAAGACTTTTGGCTTTTTTTGAGGATGTTTTTTGGAGGTTGACAAACGATTTCGAAGGGTCCGAATCCAATATTTTGGAGATACGTGTATGAAATAATGACGCACGGCAAATCCATCCCTTCCTGAATACATTTCTTTTGCTTTATCATATGAGGTCATATTTACCTTTATGATATAACTTGCTGTCTTTGAGAATTTGATCAAAATTGTAATAAGAGGATCTATACAAAATCCCCCTGGGAAACTTACTTTGTTTCCCAGGGGGATTTATTTTATCAAATTAAATGATTTAAGGAAGGTCAAATTCACGTTCGATCACTCGGACAATTTCGTCTAAAATTTCGGGAGTATTCGGTAATTCACCATTATCCAACATAAGTGCTGCGCCGTAGATAATGGATCTAACAACAAAAACTTTCACCATAGAAGCATGTTTTGACATGCCTGATTCCGTACAGTATTTGGTAATCAATTTTTTGGTATCTCGACTAATGCTGCTTTTCAACTTTAAATAGGTCTTATCAAAAAATTCATCTTTCAACATCAAAGCAGAACGGAAATAAGGATTTTCCACCAAAAAAACAATATACTCTTTACAGATATGGAGCAGCTGCTCACGTGTAGAAGAGGCATATTGCTGCATGATGGTACGCTGCTTTTTAGCCCAAAATTTATTGGCATATTCGATAATTGCGGCAAGAAAATCCCGTTTATTTTGAAAATGTTTATAAGGTGCAGCGCAGGAAACACCACATTTAGAAGCAATACGTCGCACAGAAAAGTTTTGCGGACCGTATTGGTTCAACTCATCCAATCCAGCACGGATCAATTGATCGTGTACGGAACGTTGTTGCGTGTCCATGGTGTCCCCTCCCTGGTTAAAATCAAGCGGAATGATCTAAAATTTATTATACGTATCCCTTCAATGTCTGTCAATGGATAGTTTCGTCGCAGAAGTTGTTGTCAAAAACAACAAAATTCCAAAAATTAGAAAACAAAAACTTGTTATGGCAATAAACCCAAAACAAGGGATATCTATTGACTTCAGAAAATGAGAATGATATAATCACCGAGATGGTTATCGCTGATAACCAAATTTTCGTTTGTGTGGTTAACAGTGATAACTTTCATATTTATTCTTGCTCGCGCAAAAAGCGCGATGATAAAACAAGGAGGAAAATGCCATGATTTTTCAAGCAATTGCCGAACTGATCGCCGAACACAATGATTGTGATGTTTCCGAAATTACAATGGAAAGCAGCTTCAAGGATTTGGGGATTGATTCCCTTGATACCGTAGAAATGCTTATGAACCTGGAAGATAAAATTGGAATTGAGATTGAGCTGGACCAAAAGGTTGAGACAGTAGGAGATCTTGTTAAGTTTGTTGAGTCCAAATATCAGGCATAAAACTGGGAGGTTGCGGATTTGATACAGACACCAATTTGCGATATCCTAGGGATTCGTTATCCTATCTTCCAAGGTGGAATGGCCTGGATTGCAGATGGAAAACTGGCGGCAGCTGTTTCAGAAGGAGGCGGATTGGGTATTATCGCTTCTGGAAATGCTCCCGCAGAATATGTACGCGCTCAAATACAGGTTGCGCGGAGTCTCACACAAAAACCGTTTGGTGTTAACATTATGCTTATGAGTCCATTTGCTGAGGAAGTAGCAGCCCTTGTAGTGGAAGAGCAGGTTCCAGTTGTAACGACAGGAGCAGGAGATCCAAGCCGATATATGAATGCTTGGCTGGAAGCAGGCATTCATGTCATTCCAGTAGTAGCTTCTGTTGCTATGGCCAAACGCATTACCCGCCTTGGCGCTTCTGCGATGATTGCCGAAGGAGGAGAAAGCGGGGGGCATGTAGGAGACTTGACCACAATGGCTTTGGTTCCTCAAATTTGTGATGCGACAGATCTGCCGGTTTTGGCGGCAGGTGGTATTGCAGATGGTCGTGGTTTTGCAGCCGCTATGATGCTGGGAGCATGTGGTGTACAGATGGGCACTCGGTTTTTGGTAGCAGATGAATGTACAATCCATCCTGTTTATAAAGAAAAAATCTTAAAAGCAACTGATCTTTCTACCATTGTTACGGGTAAACGTCTGGGCCATCCTGTGCGTAGTTTGAGGACACCTTTTTCCAGAGCATACATTCGAGCAGAATACAGCGATATGCCAGATGAGGAATTAGAGGCATTGGGTACCGGGGCTTTACGCCTGGCGGTGCAAGAAGGAGATGTCCAAAAGGGCTGTTTCCTTTCAGGTCAAATTGCAGCTATGGTCCATCGTCCTCAACCGGCTGCGGACATTGTTCGAGAAGTGATAGAAGAAGCAGAAGTCATTCTGAAAGGAGCGGACAAATGGCTCAAATAGCAATGGTTTTTGCTGGCCAAGGGGCACAAGCTCCTGGTATGGGGCATTCATTAACAGAAGCAAGTCCAGCAGCAGCAGAGGTATTCCGTCGGGTAGATCAAATGAGACCAGGCACGTCACAGCAATGTTTTACAGGCACAGCAGAAGAGCTGGAGCGTACCATCAACACACAGCCCTGCCTATGGGCTGTAGAAATGGCTGCTGCCGCTGCATTAACAGAAGCTGGAATACATGTCCATATGGCAGCAGGATTTTCTCTGGGAGAAATTGCTGCACTGACATATACTGGAGCTGCTGACTTTGAAACAGGGTTCCATCTGGTTTGCCGCCGTGCGGAACTGATGGAGGCTTCTGTGAAAAAAACAGAGGCTGCTATGGCGGCAGTATTAAAATTGGACGACCAAACAGTAGAGCATTTATGTGAAGAGTATCCGCATATATGGCCTGTGAACTATAATTGTCCGGGTCAGGTTGCAGTAGCTGGTTTGCGTGAAGAACTTGAATTATTTGCACAACGTGTCAAAGAGGCAGGAGGAAGAGCAAAGGTTCTTCGTGTGGCAGGTGGCTTTCACTCACCGTTGATGGAAGAAGCGGCAGAAGCATTTGGAAAAGTGTTAGAGCAAATTACATTGAAAAATCCCAATATGCCATTGTATTCCAACTACACAGGATTACCTTATGCAGGAGAAATGAAGACACTGCTTCAGCGACAGATTTCGAATCCTGTTCGGTGGAAAGCAATTGTGGAACACATGCATGGTCAGGGAATTGACACGTTTATTGAAGTCGGTCCTGGAAATACCCTTTCTAATCTGATTGCAAGAACGCTTCCAGATGTTCACACATTGCAAGTATCAGATGCAGAATCTTTAGCAAAAACATTGGAGGCGTTGCAATGATGTTAGAACACAGAACGGCTGTTGTCACAGGAGGATCCAGGGGAATTGGTGCTGCCGTAGCAAAAGAATTAGCGTCTCGAGGTGCCAACGTTGCCATTCTCTATGCAGGCAATACGGAAGCTGCTGAATCTGTTGCAGAACAATGCCGCAAATTAGGGGTGCAGTCACAGGTTTGGCAATGCAATGTAGCAGATCCTGCATCGGTAAAGCAAGTGATTGGAGAAGTACGCACTACGTTTGGTAACATTGACATCTTAGTCAACAATGCTGGTATTACCAAAGATGGACTGATTGCGACTATGAAACCGGAACAATTTAATGCTGTATTAGATGTTAACCTTCGAGGCGCTTTTCATACCATTCGACAAGTAGTTCCAGGGATGATGCGAGGACGTTTTGGCCGTATTGTAAACATCAGCTCCATTGCAGGTTTGATGGGAAATGCTGGACAGGCCAATTATGCGGCTTCCAAAGCAGGGTTGATAGGTTTAACCAAATCAGTTGCCAGAGAATTGGCAAGCAGAGGCATTACTTGCAACGCTGTTGCGCCGGGATTCATTCGTACTGATATGACCCAGGCATTTGACGAAACAGAAGGACTGGCCAACACTATTCCTGTGGGACGAATGGGAAATCCAGAGGACGTAGCAAAAGCTGTGGCATTTTTGATAGAATCAGATTATATCACAGGTGAGGTTCTCCGGGTTGACGGCGGTCTTGCTATGTAAGGAGGAACAATATGCGCAGAGTGGTTGTAACCGGTATGGGCATCATCAGCCCTGTAGGGAATACCATAGAAGAATTTTGGGATCATTTACTGAATGGAAAACATGGTATAACTCCCATTACTCGATTTGATACCACAGAGTATAAAGCAAAATTAGCGGCGGAAGTCAAGGGATTTGACCCCCGTCAATATATGGAAAAAGCAGAAGTGCTTCGTTCCGATCGTTATGCACAATTGGGCCTTGGTGCAGCCGTTCAGGCAGTGGAACAAAGCGGCGTGATTGGGACAGTTGAGCCAGAACGTATCAGTGTTTATTTTGGAACTGGTATCGGTGGTATACAGACTTTTACCGTAGAGCATAAAAAACTTTTAGAGCGTGGTCCTAGAAAGGTGTCTCCTTATTTTGTGCCTATGATGATTGCTAATATGTGCGCTGGGTTAATTGCAATCCGTTATAACTGTAAAGGTGCCGCGTTGCCAGCAGTAACGGCGTGTGCATCTGGCGCCAACGCCATTGGCGAGGCAGTCCGTGCGATCCGCCACAATTATACTGATGTTGTTATCACGGGTGGAGCAGAGGCTGCCATCAATGAAGTAGGTGTTTCTGGCTTTATTAATATGCAGGCTTTATCAACATCGGAAGACCCGGATGCAGCCAGCTTGCCTTTTGATAAACGGCGTGGCGGTTTTGTTATTGCAGAGGGTGGTGCAGCATTGGTACTGGAAGAGTATGAACATGCTGTCCAAAGAGGTGCCACTATTTTAGGAGAGGTTTGTGGATATGGCTCAACTTGTGATGCATACCACATTACAGCTCCAAGACCTGATGCAGAAGGTGGCGCACGGGCCATGATTGATGCACTGAAAGAGGCAAACTATGATGGCCAGGAACTGGTTTATATCAATGCTCATGGAACAGGTACGCCGCTCAACGATGTAGCGGAGACCCGTGCAATCAAGAGAGCGTTGGGTGAGGAGCAAGCGTATAAAGCGTTTGTCAGTTCAACGAAGTCCATGACAGGACACATGTTAGGTGCAGCCGGTGCTGCAGAAGCAATTGCTTGCCTGTTGGCATTACAACATAACGTTTTACCTCCGACTGTTAATTTATTAGAGCCGGATCCAGAATGTGATTTAAATTATGTTCCCTGTCAAGCGGCAAATGTGCGAGTTGACTTGGCGGTATCCAATTCTCTCGGTTTCGGCGGTCATAATGCCTGCCTGGCCTTTAGGAGGGTTTAGCCTGTGGATATCAACGAAATTCGACGTTATGCAGAATTGATGCGTGAAATGGATTTCACAGCATTAGAACTGCATAAAGGAAATGATTCTGTCCGTATGGAGCGTATGGTACCTGTGTATAATGTAACAGGTACGGCTCCAGAGAGACTGGCTATTACAGATACAAAACATCATGCGGAAGCTACTCAAGAGATAAAAGCAAAGGATCCATCTATTGTGGAAATTACATCTCCAATGGTTGGGATGTTCTATGCAGCTCCTGCAGAAAATGCAGATCCTTTTGTTCAAGTAGGAACAAGAGTGAGTGCTGGGGATGTGATGTGTATTATCGAAGCAATGAAGTTGATGAATGAAATTGTTGCTGATCAAGAAGGAATTGTAACAGAAATTTTAGTTGCGAACGGGTCTATTGTAGAGTATGGACAGCCTCTTTTTCGCCTGAGGAGAGAGTAATCATGAACAAAGAGCAGATTATGACAATTTTACCTCATCGTGATCCTATGCTTCTTGTAGAAGAGGTTTGGGCAGAAGATCAGGTGGCACATGGACGATATCATGTTCGTGGTGACGAATGGTTTTTGCAGGGGCATTTTCCAGGAAACCCTGTTGTTCCTGGTGTTATCCTGTGTGAAATGATGGCACAGGCGACTTGTGTTCTTTTGAAAGATACCATAAAACAAGGGGTTACGCCTTTATTTACAGGTCTTGATCGCGTCCGGTTTAAAACGCCAGTCCGTCCAGGAGATACATTTGAATCAGAATGTCGCATCGTTCGCAGCAAACCCCCTTTCTATTTTGCCGAAGGAAAAGGCAGTGTAAATGGGGAGTTGTGTGTCAAAGCAGATTTTTCTTTTGCTGTAATGGAGGCTTGATATGTTTTCCAAAATTCTGATTGCCAACCGGGGAGAAATTGCCGTACGTATTATACGTGCATGCAAAGAAATGGGAATATCTTCTGTGGCAGTTTATTCTCAAGCGGATGAAGATACATTGCA
>CAWVKD010000063.1:0-6690 GCA_963929765.1 Clostridia bacterium
TAATTCCAAATCTTACTGATAGCTATACAGAGTGTTTTTCAATCTTTATTGAAGCCGGAGAAGGCAGCTGCATATATGCGATGTGTGCTTTGAGGGATATTTTTATGCACAATGGATACCAGTGTTTGTCCATATCTGATGAGCCATATTCTTACCTCTACGGAATTGAGTATCTGCGGAATATAGATAATCCGCAGTATATACAAGGTTTCTTTTCCTCGGAATTCAATCCAGATGTTATAATATTGGGGTCATCCAAAAACCTACATAAGCGAAGTGATAATGCATTTTTTGTTACAATTGGGCACTCAAAGCATAACTCTGATTATGTACTTCCAGATCCACCAAAAAACACAGATATTTTTAAATTATATAACTACATTGTAAAAAAATTTACATGTTAATATTTCCTAACGAATACTACTTCCGAAGTTCCCATGTATGTTAAGCTATGAAGTTTAACATATAGTTGCTCGCTAACAGATGTTGAAGATATTCCTTGATACATCTGTAACCAGAGAAGTAGTATTCTTTCTTTACGCCTACACACTATTCCAGTAGTGTTGACAATCCCTCGCTACTGTGATAATATGATTATATTAGAAAACATAAATTTCGGAGGGATCTCAGTGAAAATCAAACTTTTTGACTCAGAAACAAAAGTAATGCGTGTACTATGGAACAGAGGCGATACAACAGCAAAAGAGATTTCTGATATTTTGAAGGCCGAAATTGGTTGGAATATGAACACAACCTACACGGTCATCAAAAAGTGCATTGCTAAGGGGGCCATTGAACGGAGCGAGCCTCACTTTATGTGCCATGCCCTTGTGGCAAAGGAAGCTGTTCAGGAAGCGGAGACCGATGAATTGATTAGTAAACTATTCGACGGTAATGCCGACCTTCTGTTTGCATCTCTGCTCAGTCACAAAAAACTCTCCAAGGAGCAAATTGATAAACTGCGCAAGATGGTTGCAGATATGGAATAGGAGGCATATTCACGTGAACTTTGTGCAGATGAGCCTAACTGGCTCAGTATTCATTGTTTTTATCCTTGTGTTGCGAGCTTTGACCGTTCATCGCTTGCCAAAAGCAACTTTTTTCATTCTGTGGGGAGTAGCTGCACTCCGCTTGCTGTTGCCTTTTTCCATTTCATCCCCCTTCAGCATATATACCTATGCAGAGCAACTGCTTGCCCCAGTCAAACAAACTGTGTCTCCTATCATCTTCTCGCAACAGAGTCATTCTGCAAGTTCCGTTCTTGCAGATACGCCGATTTCTTCTTCGCTTGCTGGACTTTCCATTATGACAATGGTCTGGTTAGTTGGGGTTGGTCTCATGGCATTCTACTTTGTAAGGATCTATTTGAAAAATATCCGTAAATTTAGATTGTCAATTCCCAGCGATATAGAATTCATTAAGGAGTGGTTGGCAAATCACCAGACGATTCGCCCGATCCAGGTCAAAGTATCAGATTGCATTCTCTCTCCCTTAACCTATGGTTTCTTTCGCCCGGTCATTTTGCTGCCAAAGAACATAGATGATGAGAATACTTCCTTGCTCACCTACACACTAACCCACGAATATGTGCATATCCGACGATTTGATATGGCATCCAAGATGATGTTTGCAGCAGTATTGTGTGTGCATTGGTTTAACCCTCTTGTTTGGGTTATGTATATCTTGGCCAATCGTGATATGGAGTTATCTTGCGATGAGCGAGTGATACAAACGTTAGGTGAGAAAAAGAAAGCCGCCTATGCACTGGCACTTCTCGATATGGAAGAAATCAAGAGCGGTACTTCTTCTTTATGCAGCCATTTCAGCAGCTGTGCCATGGAGGAAAGAACTTTATCTATTATGAAATATAAAAAGTGTTCCCCTTTGATGGCCATTCTGGCAGTAATGTTGATCCTTGGCGCAACGCTATGTCTTGCCATGTCTCCACCCACTTCTTCAGATTTTTCCAATGCAACAACAGCCCAAACATTGGGTGGAGCTTTGGATGATGTCTACACGTTGAATGGACTGGAAGATTGGCTGGACGTACTACAAACGGAGGCAAACGCCCTGGTTGAACGTGGAGAGCTGACCCAGCAGCAAGCCAGTGATTTTTTGCTGTTCTACCAGAATCAAGTGGCTAATCTATTGTCTGCTTCTGCGGCTGATGACGAAATTATGATTGACCAAGCGAACGGTAGTTCGCAACAAATTTCATATAGCCTAGACGAGCTTTACTATATTCCTCCAGATGTGGATAGTTCCATAGCAAGTCTCCTTGATGGGGGAACATACCCCGATATTGCAGTAATTCTTCCCCAAGGTCAAAATTTGTTGTCCTTTGATGGGGATTTCTGATTTCGGATTTTTTATGAATCATCCTCGAAGATAGGAGGGAATTAATGTGTTTCCACATTTCAAATCGGTGATGCGACGTCCTTTGCGTCTCATTCTGCTTGTCTTGCTTCTCGGTGCGGTATCCTTTGGTTTTACCGCCCGAGCGGTTGAATATCTCGTTGTCACACGGGCGGTGGGCGAACTTTCCGAATACTACCAGTCGATTGGTTACCTGAGTTCCAGCGATGGTGATGTGACACAAGGTGCGAAACTGCTGGCAGAAAGTGATCTGGTCGCCATAAACGATGTACAACGGTATTGTTCTGGCACGCTAAATGGAATCTATAATTCTGATCTGGATGGAAAGACCAGTACGAAGGGATACAACGTTGCCGAAGTCCTGATTTGGGGCGAACTGATGGATAAAAAGCACTATGTTCCAGAGGCCACATCCACACTGATTCCGGAGTATTACTCCCTGCGGTTTCGTGTGGTTGAACGTTTGTGTGGCTACCCTGACTATGCCCCTGAGGACGAATATATCACTGTAACCTACTACCCCGACCACAATGATACGGATTGGAGTGCCGCATTTGATGCGCTGCTGCCCAGCCAAGTGTACGGTGTACGGGCTTACTATCCGGGTGAGGGAGAGTATGCCTCTCATCTTTCGCTACGACAAGCCGTTCCAGAAGGGGAATGGTTTCTATCCCAGGGTGACCCAAGGATGGACGATCTGGTTGAAGCAGATGCCGTGCAGGAAATCAACCGCCACCGGATCACGCTCAACAGCACAAAGGATATGAGTGCTCTGCCCTTTACACAAGAGGTCAATCGAGATGGCTACCTAGTTGAAGGTCGGTGGCTCAACTCCGCAGACAACGAAAACAGCAACCCTGCGTGCGTGATTTTACAGGATTTCGCCGAGGCACGCGGCCTTGGTGTGGGTGATACCCTTACCATCACCCTACATGACGAACAGATGTCGTATGGCTATTACCCAGAAGGAACGGCTATAGAGGACATTGAATCTTCCAATATCACAACTACATTTACGATTGTTGGCATTTTTAACCGCACTATTTTTTCAGAAGGCTATACTTCTGCCAGCTACCGCAGCTTGACGGTATATATCCCGGACTCTTGTATGCCAGCTGAGTATGAATCGGCTGTCACTTCCTTTCAAAACGGCACAATATTTGAAAGTGGGTATAGCTTTGTACTGATAGAACCGGACGCCGAGGATGAATTCATGCAGCAATACCGCAGTCAATTGGAAAGTATGGGGTACACCATCACCATGATTGAGAACGGTTGGTCCGAATTTTCCACTTCGGCGCAACCCATTTGCCAATCTGCCCGTTACAGTGCCGTCATATTTGCAATCGTACAGATCATGGCACTGATTTTAGTATCCTTTCTCTATCGCAGACAGCACCGCCGGGAGTTTGCCATTGCTCGAGCGTTGGGCATTCCTGCAACAAGAGCCACAGCGTGGCATCTATTGCCTGTGACGTTGATGGGTGCCGTTGGCATCGGTGTGGGGAGCCTATTGGCGTGGCGATATGCCCTAGGACAAGTGCAAGTCACACTTTCCGCCCTTGTCCGTGATGATCAGAACGTGAATGCCTCATTACCAATTTGGATTCTTGTGATCATCATGGTATGCTCGTTGGTCTTACTCATTATGGTGGTACTTCTGGGATACATGGCGCTCTCTCATCATTCTGTTTTGGACATTCTGCATGAGGCACACAAAACCCAGCGTCCACAGAACACCCCAAGAACTACAGAAACAACGCCCACAGATGCAGTAATGCCTCTTATTCAAGCAGAAAAGCCAGCTTCTGCCCCCCCTTCAGCTGTTCCTGCGGCTGCCAATGGTACATCTGGATTGGTACGCTTCATGCGACGATATGCTTGCCGTAGTAAAGGCACAACGCTACTGCTTCTTGTTGTTTCTATCATTTTTATCCTGGCACTTGGTTGGATACAGAAAGCCATCCTGCAAACAGACCAGAGAATCAATGAAATGTACAGCAACGTTTCGGTGGAAGCCGAACTTCTCAGGAGTGTTTCCGGTAGTTATACCAGCGATCCCGGCTTTATTTCGGGTGCGACCGTAGATGCGATTGTCGCCACCGATTTTGTAAAAGAGAATCGCTCGGTTGCGGCAACCACAGATGCTGGTCTGTCCAAGATTGATGGTCAAGGAAGTTTATTTACAAACTTTACTCTCTGCGGTATTACCAACACAGATATGGTCAATCAGAAACTATCATCCGGGATGATGGTAGCTGGGGGGGATGGCGTGATTACCTATTTGAATGGATGGGATGACTCCATGTTCGAGAAAGATTATGGTAATGCTGAATGGTATCCAATTGTGGTATCTGAAATGATGCTGGAGCGATTGAATGTCAATTTAGACGACCAACTAATCCTTTCCGCAGGTTCTCGTGCCGTAACTGCAATTATCAAAGGGAGCTACACCGGACAATTTAATGGACTTGGAAATCTCACCGGAGAAGCCGTATTGATGCCGCTTTCGTTGATGCAAGAGCTTTATGGAGATAACTTGTATTATTCTGTTGCGGATTTTGTTTTAGACCCATCCTTAAACAGGAACTTAGAAGCGTTCCGAACAACGGCTGAACAAGTGATTGCAGACGATACCAAGAGCCTGCTTTCCCTCAACCTGGTAATTTGGGATGAAGAGTTGCGCACGGTTGTTCAACCCATGGAAAAAAATTTGACGTTGATGCAGGTACTCTATCCCATTGCTCAAACGGTGGCTTTTTTCGTTGCTGGTGTGGTGGCGCTGCTGTTGCTGTTGCAGGAGGCAAAAACGGCTGCTATCCTTCGGGTCTTGGGAATCCCAACACGCACGGTTCAAAGGATGCTGGGAACTGAACTGCTTATCTTAGGAGTAATAGGAGTCTTCATGGGTATACTAGTTGTCCTTTTGTTAGGGAAATGGAGTATGCAACTGCTCTTGTGTGCAGCCATCTATATTCTGGGGCTGGCCGTGGGTACTATGGTTGGATGTATGGCTATCACAAAGAAAAAACCCTTGGAATTGCTCCAGGTAAAAGAGTAGGAGGAATCTAAGATGTCTGAATTAACATTGCAAGATGTGTGTTACCGCTATAAAAATACAGAGCGGGACGTGTTACACAGCATCAGCTGCAAATTTGAGAGTGGAAACGTGTACGCAATTGTCGGGCCTTCCGGCAGCGGAAAAAGCACGTTACTCAGCCTCATGGCTGGTCTTGATACCCCCACTCATGGCGAGTTGACATTGGATCAAGTAAGCTACAACACGATGGATTTAGATCGAACCAGACGTGAGAAATTGTCCATGATCTTTCAAGCATTTCAGCTTTTTCCTCTCTTGACGGCGGTGGAGAATGTCTCTTTTCCGATGGAAACCAATGGTGTATCCAAAGCGGAAGCCAAGCGGAGAGCAACAGAATTATTAGCAGAAGTTGGTATTCACGCAGAAAAGCATAGACGTTATCCCTCCAATCTCTCCGGCGGCGAGCAGCAACGTGTGGCAATTGCACGGGCTCTTTCCACTGGGGCTGGTATCCTGCTGGCAGATGAACCTACTGGCAATTTGGACGAGGCCAATAGTATCCAGGTCATGGATCTGTTGCTCCACTTAGCTCACGCTTTAGGTCGCTGTGTCATTGTTGTCACTCATGATCTCGATCTTGCATCACGGGCTGATAATATTCTTTATATGAGAGATGGAACGCTTACGCAACAGTAATTATTTGCACATAAGAAAATATCGGACGGAGTTGTTTCTTGTTCCTGCGTCCGGTATTTTCTGAAGTTGCTATTCCAATCAGAAAAGGGACCAAATGCACGGTAGCTGTTATAACCGCAGAAAGTATAGGATACACATAAAGGTGGTAGTGAACTTTTAGAGAATATAGATCAACAAAGAATCAAGATAAAGGGGAAATGACATGGGTACAGAGTGGGTGTTATGTCCTCTTTGTGGGGGAAAAACCCGTGATAAAATAAGGGAGGATACAGTTTTGGTTAACTATCCTCTCTATTGCCCGAAATGCAAGCATGAATGCTTGATCAATGCAAAACATTTACACATTACTATCATCAAAGAGCCAGACGCAAAGACGCAGAGCCGATGAACTTGTGAGTAATCACAGTCATCGGCTCTTTTTTACTTATTAGGTTGGCTGTCCAATGCGGCCTTTATTGTGGCTTTGATAATCTGCATGGAACGTTCATCACATGTAAATGTCAATGAAAAAGTGAGCCACACGCTCATGAATTTTTGAGCCACTAACGACTACGAAAAAGTGAGCCATGCCGCTCACG
>CAWVKD010000064.1:0-11650 GCA_963929765.1 Clostridia bacterium
ATGGAAAAAGAAAGAAAATTTTCCCCTATACTCAAAAATTTCTCTTTCTTTTTTTTAGTCATTCCAATGGGTTCAAAAGTTAATGAGCGCAAGAGAATGCCTATTCAGTAACGGGATGCACCTTGCAATCAATATCAGGATTTGATATACTAAGCCAGAAACGAAAAGATATACCTAATTGTAGGGGGGTACTATATTTTGATTTCCATCAACAACACAGGAATGTACTATAAAGATGGCCGTTTTCTGTCTATTGCAGAAGGAACAGCCGCGGGATGCAAGGAGCCAGATATGGCACGTTCTGGCACTATCGCCTATCACATTTTAAAGGATCATAACACTTCCGACTCCATGAAGAAGCTGAAAATTCGCTTTGATGCAATGGCTTCTCATGATATTACATATGTAGGAATCATCCAGACGGCGCGAGCCAGCGGCATGAAAGAATTTCCTCTTCCCTATGTGCTGACCAACTGTCACAATAGCCTCTGCGCTGTCGGTGGCACCATCAATGAAGATGACCATTTGTTTGGCCTGTCCGCCGCTCAAAAATATGGTGGTGAATTTGTCCCTGCCCATCAAGCTGTTATCCACCAGTATATGAGAGAAATGTATGCAGCGCCAGGCAAAATGATTCTAGCTTCCGACAGTCATACCCGATACGGTGCATTTGGCGCACTTTCCATTGGAGAGGGTGGGCCCGAGCTGGCACGCCAACTTCTCTCTAAAACATATGATATTTCTTATCCTAAAATAGTTGCAATTTATTTGGAGGGCAAACCCCGTCCTGGTACCGGCCCTCAGGACGTGGCTCTGGCTCTGATTGCCGCTACATTCAAAGATGGCATTGTCAAAAATAGCGTCATGGAATTTTTCGGACCGGGCGTTTCCTCTCTTGCCATGGACTATCGTAATGGTATTGATGTAATGACAACAGAAACTGCTTGCCTGTCTTCTGTATGGCAAACAGATGAGACAGTCAAAGAGGCACTCGCCGAATTTGGGCGCGGTGATTCTTATCGCACCCTATCGCCGGAAGACGGTGCATACTATGATGCTGTTATCCGAGTTGATCTAGGCAAAGTAGAGCCAATGATTGCACTTCCCTTCCACCCCAGCAATGCTTACCCTATTCGAATATTCCAGGAACATATGGAAGACCTGCTTCATGAGGTCGATCAAGAAACCATACGGCAATTTGGTCTCTCCAAACCGCCAAAGAGCCTGCGTTCCAAAATCCGAAATGGCAAATTTATGGTGGACCAAGGCGTGATTGCCGGTTGTTCTGGCGGCACATTTCAAAATCTGCTTCGCACAGCTGAAATTTTAGAAAACAAAGCAGTGGGAAATGGTGCCTTCTGGCTCTCGGCCTATCCTGCCAGTATGCCAGTCATGATGGAACTGACAAGAGTAGGTGCTATTTCTGCTCTGATGGCATCCGGTGTATCTGTCCGCTCCTGTTTCTGCGGTCCCTGCTTTGGTGCCGGAGATGTACCGGCAAATGGTGGCTTCTCCATCCGGCACTCCACACGCAACTTCCCCAATCGTGAGGGCAGTAAGCCAGCAGACGGCCAGATCTCTTACGTGGCTCTGATGGACGCACGTTCCATCGCCGCTACCGCCCTCAATGGTGGCATTCTGACAGGTGCAGATCAGTTGCCTGAAATCCCTGTAGACCCCGCTCGTCAACCTTATACGTTTGATAGTTCCGCATATGCTTCTCGCATCTACCGAGGTGTCAATCATCCCAAACCAGAAACAGAGCTGATTTTTGGGCCCAACATTGCTGACTGGCCTCCTCAAATCCATATGCCGGAGAACCTGCTGCTTACTGTAGCTGCTGCCATTTACGATCCTGTCACTACAACGGATGAACTGATCCCCTCTGGTGAAACCTCTTCTTACCGCTCCAATCCGATCAAGTTGGCTTCTTTTGCTTTGTCTCGCAAAGATCCAGCTTATGTTGGACGTGCTCAGGCCATACTGAATATAGAAAAACTTCGCCAAAATAATCCAAACGCTCCAGAAGTGAAAGCTGCTCTCTCGAACTATGACCCTCAAACAACCGGACTTGGAAGCTTGGTTATGGCCCTTAAGCCAGGAGATGGTTCTGCAAGAGAACAAGCCGCTTCCTGCCAACGGGTATTGGGAGGCGTTGCCAATCTGGCAGAAGAGTATGCTACCAAACGGTATCGCAGTAATGTGGTCAACTGGGGCATGCTGCCGTTCATTGCCTCTGACTTGAAAAAAGAAAACATTCAACCTGGTGATCGGATTTATCTTCCTGGCATCCGTGCTCTTTTAGAGGGCAATGGGGAAACCATAGAAGCGACCTTGGAACAAAATGGAACGACTCGCACCATCACCTTGTCTCTTCCCGGCCTTACGCGAGAAGAACGAGACATCATCCTTGCCGGCTGCCTGATCAATTATTACGCTGATTAAGTGCAGGCGCAGCATCGCATTATTCACTCGTCTGTGCCGCCTGTCGCATAAAGCGACAGGCGGCATCCGTACTTTCGTTTATTTTACTCTTCCGCCTACATCTGAAAGGAGGAGATGCCATGAAAACACCAAAAGCCCCTGGATCTTGGCGAAAACTGTTTCATATTTTCTTTGTCACTTTTCGCATTGGACTATTTACCTTTGGAGGCGGCGCCGCCATGCTTCCCATGATTCAACGTGAATTTGTGGAAAAGCAAAAATGGATCAGTGAAGAACAAATTGCCGATATCTTTGCTGTTTCTCAATCCCTTCCTGGTGCCATGGCAGTGAATGCATCTATCTTACTAGGGCATCAAATGGCAGGGACAGCAGGGGGCCTCATTGCTGGTTTTGGCTGTGTATTGCCTTCATTTCTCGTCATTGTTTTCGTATCTCTTTTTTACAATCTGTTCATCACCAACCCGTATGTTGCCGGGGCTCTTCGTGGCATTCGAGGTGCTGTTATTGCCTTGCTTCTCTCAGCTATTTGGAAACTGCGGAAAGCAGCACTCAAAGATTATTTCGGCTGGATCCTTGGACTATTATCTCTTTTGGCCGCCCTGTTCCTTCCGTGGCTCAATGTGATCTTTTTACTTTTGATCTGTGGATTTTTGGGCATTGCATTTTACTATCGCCGCTTAAAGCAGGGAGGAGACAAAGATCATGTTGCTTAACCTACTTTCTCTCTTTCTTCTATTCTTTAAGATCGGATTGTTCACTTTTGGCGGCGGAATGGCTATGTTGCCTTTGATCCAGCAGGAATTGGTGGGCCGAGGCCTCATGACGGCAGCACAATCAGTGGATATGGTGGCCATTTCTGAGATGACTCCTGGTCCTTTTGCCATTAATTCTGCTACCTTTGTGGGCATGCAACTTTACGGTATTCCCGGTGCCCTTGCGGCTACATTAGGAGTTGTTTTACCTTCGGTCCTGCTTTGTCTGCTGGTAGCTCGAGTATTAAAAAAATTTCAACAAAATCCTATTCTCCGTTCTGCACTGGCCGGTGTTCGTCCTGCGGTGCTGGCACTCATTGCTTTTTCCTTGATCAGTATAGCATCTAGCGCTCTGTTCCCATCTGGTTTCCCTCTGCCCTTTGATTGGCCTGTTTTGCTCATTGCCCTTCTAGTATTCATTCCCTTGCAATCAGGAAAAGTCAGTCCATTCTTTTTGATTTTGGCAGCTGGAGTTGCCGGAGCAGTTTTTTTACACACTTGAGCATTTTGCTCTTACCCTTTTTAGGAGGTATCCCTTGAAAAAAACCATTCTTTCTCTGGCCATGGCCCTTCTCTTTCTGCTGCCTGGATGCAGCAGTTCCCTTTCCTCTTCTGCCCGTTTTACCGTAGCAACAACCACATATCCTCTTTATCTGCTGACACAAATGGTAACGGAAGGAATAGACGATGTGGAAATTGTTTCGATTATCAATCAGCCAATTAGCTGTCCACACGACTATTCTCTTTCCGTGAATGATATGAAAAAGATCGAACAAGCAGATGTGTTGGTGCAAAACGGTGTGGGATTGGAACCATTTCTATCTGATATTTTAGACGCATATCCCAACCTTCCGGTGATTGATTCTTCCACTGGGATATCCATTCTGCCATACCAAGGACACGACACAGAAACAACCGATGATGATCCACATATCTGGATGGACCCCAACCGTGCCGCCCAAATGGTAGAGACCATTGGAGCTGGACTTTCTAAAGCGGATCCCACCAACAGCGAAGCATATCAAACAAATGCAGCAACAGCAGCACAAGCACTGCGTGAATATGCAAATACAGCCTCCAGTCGATTGGCCGGTTTAACATGCCGTGAACTCATTACATTTCACGACGGCTTTGGATATATGGCCAATGCCTTTGGACTCACTATTGTAAAGTCCATTGAAGAAGAGGCTGGCAGTGAAGTCTCTGCCAAAGAAATTTCTCATATTGTCTCTCTAGTACAAAGCCATGGAATTCCCGCTGTTTTTTGTGAAGAAAATGGCTCTGACTCCGCTGCTAACACAATCGCCCAAGAAACTGGTGTCCAAGTCGGTACTCTAACCTTAATGATGAACGGTAGCACAGAAAGAGAAACTCCCAATGCATATTACACATTCATGGATCAAAATATTGATGTTTTACTAAAGCTCTTGCAACCAGATGGAGGACAGTCATGAGGCATTGGAATCACGGTCAAAGCACAGGATGTGAAAATGTTTGTTGCCTTAAAGCTGAACACTTAAGTGTGGATTTTGGAGAAACGCCTATCTTTCATGATGTCAATTTCCATGTGCATTGCGGGGAAATTGCAGCATTGATTGGGCCAAATGGTGCCGGGAAATCGTCTCTGTTCAAAGCACTTTTGGGGCAAATCCCGTATAAGGGCACAATTGAATTTCAGCGTGCCGGCGGTACGCACACTAAATTGTTGATTGGATATGTTCCTCAAAGCCCTACCTTTGATCCTGGAGATCCGATCAGTGTATACGACTTGTTTGCCGCTTGCATTTCCAAACGACCTGTTTTTATCCCTGCGACACGAACGCTGCGCACCCGCATTTTGGCTTGCTTAGACCGTGTCCACGCCGTTGACCTAATGGATCGCCGTATTGGCGCTCTTTCCGGCGGAGAACTGCAACGGGTTTTACTGGCTATGGCACTGGAACCCATTCCACATATCCTTCTTTTAGACGAGCCCACTTCTGGTGTAGACGTAGACGGCATGGCACTTCTGATGCATCTGCTGGATGAAATCCGCCAAACATATGACCTATCAATTCTAATGTCAACCCATGATTTCACCCTTTTACGTCAATATGCAGACAAAGTGTTTTTGCTAAAAGGGGATATTGTAGCCTCGGGATCTCCCGCAGAAGTATTTGCATCTCCTGCGTTTCAAGAAGTCTTCCACTTCTCCGCAGCATTGGGAGATGAGACAAAGGCATCTGGAGAGGAGACAAAGCAATGAATTTTTTCTATTCGCTTATTGAATGGCTCCCATTTTCCTGGGCACAACCTGGTGGCATGTATTTCATGAAAAATGCCTTTTTTGCGATTATCATCATCGCACCTCTTTTCGGCATTTTGTCTACCATGGTGGTCACAAGCCGCATGTCTTTCTTTTCAGATGCACTGGGCCACAGCGCTTTTACTGGCATTGCGGTAGGCGCTGTTTGCGGCTTGGTCAATCCCCTTCCTGTAGCAGTTGCCTGCTCAATGGTTTTTGCTCTCCTCTTCACTTTCGTAGAACATCGCTCTCATTTTTCCAGTGATACCATCATTGGGGTTTTTTCTGCCACCGCTGTGGCGTTAGGTATTTTTGTGTCTACTATCAACGGCGGAAATTTTTCCAAATTCAATTCTCTTCTCATTGGTGACATTTTAAGTGTAACACCAGATCAATTGCTTTTACTCCTTTTGGTTTTGCTAGGTGTTCTTCTTCTCTGGTTCTTTTCTTTCAACCAGATGATGCTCTCTTCCATCCATCCTACTCTTGCAAAAAGTAGAGGTATTAAGGTTTTTTGGCAGCGTGCACTGTTTGCGATAGCTATCTCCATTGTAGTTACTGTCTCCATGACCTGGATCGGGTTGATGGTCATCAATTCACTCTTAGTACTCCCTGCCGCTGCAGCTCGAAACATTTCACGCAATATGCGCCAATACCACTTATTTTCCCTGCTGTTCGCCATAGTAGCTGGCCTTGCCGGCCTATTTACATCTTATTATTTAGGTGCGTCTACGGGTGCTGCCATTACGCTGTATCTTGCTTTATTTTTTGCTGTTGGTTTCGCATTCCGGCGATTTCGCCGTTGATGAGAGGGAAACAACAAAAGTCTATATCAAAAACCCATATCTCATCATGTCTCTTTTTTAAATATAAAAAAACAAGCGGTACATCATCATTTCGTGATGTGCCGCTTGGTATTCTCGGTGCTCTATGATTTTGAAAGTGCGTCTGACACCATTTGGTCAATCCGCTGAGCCGTTTTGTATTTTTGTTCAATCATCTCCCGCATTGCCCCATCTGCTCGGGCAATGCGGGGGGCATATCGTTCTTTTAAAGACACTTCTTTGTCTTCTTCTACTAGCTTGTCCGCTAAGTATACCACAACCTTTTCTGTAATCTCATGAGTCTCAGACTCAGGAAGATCCATATGCATCCCCACGATTTCTGCTACTTTGGGATGACAACCTGCCTTTTCTACATATTGAGCACCTGCAAACTCATGATTCGGTTCGGTTCTTGCAATATCATGCAAAAGTGCCCCAGCATGAATCAACCCTAGATCAAGGGAATAACCGCCGGCTACTAAAGCAGCTCCTATTTGGTCCGCTTTGGCGGCAACTGCCTTACAATGGGCAATAACATGATCCGGTGTACCAAAAGCATGGAGCAATGCAAGACATGCCTGCTCGTCCGGATAACGTTTCTCTTCCAGCATCAATCATCCAGCTCCTCTTTTTCGCCAAAATGTTTTTGGAAAAGGACATCTACTGCTTCTTTCACGTCACGTTGCAAATCTTGATACCTGCGTACAAACTCACGGCCTTCTTCTGTTAAACAGGAACCGCCTCCTTCCGCTCCGCCGGCATACCGCTCTAATACACTGTAACCCAACTGCACTTCCATCTCGTTGATCATCTTCCATGCCTTGCTATACGACATTCCCATTTCTTTACATGCCGTTTGCATGGATCCCGTCTGGTCTGTCAACAGCAAAAATTGAGCAACACCAGGTCCAAAAAAGTCTCTTTCTCGAGCAATGCGCACCTGAGCATAGCAGCGCAGCTCTTCCATATTACGCAACTCTCGTTCATATTGCAGTAAACTTTCGTATTCTTCTCTTGTATCCGCATCCATGGTAATGCCCCGGTCGTCCACTGGAATGTGGGTAATCGATCTTCCACTAGATTCTAAAGCACCCCGCAGCCCACCTTTTCCCGTGTAATCTAAGATCATGGGAATCATTTCTGCGCTGAATGCAATAGGGTGTCCCCACTGTTCCTGAAAGGTAGGCACTACAATGGATCCTTTTCCCTCCACAACAGCTTGTACCGTTTCCAGAGAGAAAAGAGGTACATCTCCCGGTGTAAACAACACCCTGTCACATTCCATTTGAATATGACGCAGCCCTATTTTTACAGAATCCAGCATTTGTGTTTCTCGAAATAGTTCGTTTTTCAAACAAATAACGCCCATATGAGATAAGTGGCGCTCTAACAATTCCCCTCGGTATCCTGTTACAACCACCACCGGAGACGCGCCCGCCTGTTGCAATGTATCTACTGTTTTCTTGATAATCGTCGTGCCGGACAGTTTTAGCATGGGTTTGAACCCGTTCATTCTGGTGGATAGTCCTGCCGCTACCACCACTGCTCCAATCTTCAAGGTACGCTCCCTTTCTGTGGCAAGAAGGCTTTGCCACTCGGATCAACCGGGTGGCAAAGCCATTCCACGTTTTATTTTATCTTATCACTAAAAATATTTCCGAATTCCTTCAGATGCCAGTGTAATATCTGCACTAATGGTAACGGTGAACCGGACACCGTTTTTCTCGCTGAATGCTTCCAGCCAGTCTAAAAATTGCTCTGTTTCAGGATCGTCTGCTTCTGACGGCACAATTTTGCAAAGGCTGTCGATGAAGATGTGGGAAATATCAAAATTGCCTGCATATAGGCCGCTGATAAAGCCTTTTAAAAATTCATAACTTTTCATTTCATATTGGCTAGCTTCTACTAAGCGAACCTTATAATGGACATCATAAATCAGTTTTGGTCCTCGCTCAATGCAAATGACGTTACCGATTTCGCTGTGGGCTGCACTATTGACAAGTTCAATCAATTGTTTTGTTTTTCCAGACCCTTTCACGCCCATAATCACTCTAACCAAGTGAATCACTCCTTTTCCTCTTTATTTTCTATGGAGGTATTCTTCTTCTTGTATGTTATCATTTTTATACGCAAATTTCAATTGACATTTGTGCAATTTTCAGAAAATATTCCATTCTCTTTTTGTTTTTGTAATGATATCATCGTTTGATTCGGACTTGCAACTCTTCCCGCAATGCCTCATATCCAGGTTTGCCCAAAAGTGCAAACATATTTCGTTTGTATGCCTCCACTCCGGGTTGATCAAAGGGATTCACCCCCATCAGATATCCCGACAACGCACAAGATAACTCAAAGAAATAGACAAGTGCCCCAAAATAATATTCATTTCGTTCGGGAACCTGAATTTTCAGGTTGGGAACACCGCCATCCATATGTGCAATGGAGGTGCCTTCCATTGCTTGAATGGCCAGTTCATTTAACGTATGTCCTGCCAAAAAATTCAGCCCATCTCCATTGTCTTCCCTGCGAGGGATATAGACCGTGGATTGGCTTTTTTGAAATTGCACCACAGTTTCCATTAAAATACGCTGGCCATCTTGGATATATTGCCCCATGGAATGAAGATCTGCGGTATACTCCACACTGGCCGGAAATAGACCAACACCATCTTTTCCTTCACTCTCTCCAAACAATTGCTTCCACCATTCTCCCATAAAACGAAAAGACGGCTCATAACATGCAAGGATTTCTATTTTTGTTCCTGTTTCATATAGTAAATTGCGCGCTGCAGCATACTGCCAAGCTGGATTTTCCATGGAAGTTTGAGACAGCTGATCCATGGTTTCTCGAGCACCCGATAAAACCTGATCAATTTCCAGCCCTGCTACAGCCATAGGTAAAAGTCCCACTGCCGTTAAAACAGAATACCGTCCACCAATGGTTTCTGGAATCGAGAAAGCAGTCCATCCTTTTTCATCTGCCAAGGCACGCAACGCTCCTCTTTTCGGATCTGTCGTCACATAAATGCGCTTGTCTGCTTCTGGCCCATATTTTTTTTCCAATTGCTCTCGCAAAAGGCGAAATGCTACTGCAGGTTCTGTGGTTGTACCTGATTTGGAAATCACATTAACAGAAAAATCTTTGTCTTCCAACTGTTCCAATAGATCTAAAGTTGCATCTGCAGACACTGTATTCCCTGCAAACAATACTTTTGTTCCTGTCTTATTTCGTCTACAGAGTAAATCTACAGCGGCTTTGGCACCCAGGTAAGAACCACCTATACCTACCACTACCAGATATTCCGAATCAGAGCAGATTTGCTTTGCCGCTTCTTGAATATGGGAGACCTCCTCTTTGCCGCATTTTCTCGGCCAATGAAGCCAACCTGTATATTCCTGCCCAGCACCTGTTCCCATTTCAAGGGCAGCGTGGACTCCTTGAAGCCGATCCCCTATCACAGCTTCCATTTTTTCTACATTCCAGCCTGTTAGCCGAGATACATCCAATGTAATCATTACGGTTCCCTCCTAAAAGATTAGATTGCAAGTTTCCATCTTCTTTTGACACCGTTTCTATCAATCGTATTTTCATTTGTTCATGATCCATTTGCTTAGCTCAAAAAGAATCATATAACTTCCATTCCGTTTATCAACCCTGAATGGTATTTCGAATTTCCTATTCATTATACCACAGAACCAAGCAAAAAAGGTAAAAAACAGTTTGTTTTTCCACGATCAAACACCCTCTCAAAATATAGACGCCTTTATGGCAGGTGAGGATCATGTTATAAAATAGAATGACAGAATCATTGTTTATACCCCTAACAGAAAAAAGAGAAAACCAAATTCGGTTTTCTCTTTTTTCTAACTTCTTACGATGCAACTGCTCAATCTTTTATGATCTGCCTTTTTATTGTTCCTTCATCAATAAAATCTGAAGCAATCGATCAAATAGCCCGGCAATCGTTAACCGGGGCACTTCTTCTGGAGCGATGATAGCAATCTCTTTGATCAACGTACCGTCTGATGAAAAAATAGACCATTTCCCGAGTACTTGTCCCTTTTGTACAGGAGCTTCCACTTTACCTTGGATTTCCCATGTTTGAGTCAATCCCTCTTTTTGCTTTTTTTCTATCAGAATACGGGCAGATTCTGCAAAGTCAGGTTGCAGCTCTTCCTGCTCTCCCAATACCACATCAATGGGAGCCAGTGCCTGATCTGGTTTTACGTCTACTATAATATAATTGGCAAAGCCAAAATTGAGAAGGCTTTTTGCTGTTTCATAGCGGGCAGTTGCATTTGGCGCTCCGAATACCACAGCAACCAATTCCATGCCATCTCTCTCTGCACTGGCTGAAATGCAGTATCCTTCTGTATCAACGTATCCTGTATGCAGCCCTGTTGCACCTTCATAAAAGCGAATTAGCTTATTTGTATTGGCCAATTGAAATTCGCCATTTCGTAGAGAATCTATCCATGTAGCGGTGTATTCTCTGATGGTTTCATGTGCCAAAAGTTCTCGAGACATTAGCGCAACATCATATGCTGATGTAACATTTCCATCTGTTGAAAGACCCGTACAGTTTTGAAAAGTAGTGTCTTCCAGCCCCAGCTCAAAAGCTCTTTCGTTCATCCGAGCTGTAAAAGCAGATTCACTACCAGAAACAGCCTCCCCTAACGCCACTGCTGCATCATTTCCTGAAGTAATTGCCACAGCTTTTAGCAAATCATGAACACTCATCTGCTCTCCTTCTTTTAAATAGACCTGAAGTCCGCCCATGCCGGCTGCATGGGAACTGATGGTCACCATCGTATCCATGGTAAGACGCCCTTCATCAATAGCTTCCATCACAAGTAAAAGCGTCATGATTTTCGTTATACCATCTGCCTGCTGTGCTTCATGGGCATTTTTTTCATATAATATAACACCTGTCTCCTGTTCCATAAGCACAGCAGCACCAGCTTCCACATTAGGCGCTCCTGTCACTGCTGTGGCCGGCACAGCAAATAAACAGATTACCAAACAGACTGAAACGATTTTTTTCATCAGGATTCCTCCTATTACAATCTATTGATGAGGATATGGAAAAGAGTTCAATTCTATACTCATTTTTGTTATACTATCTCTTGGAAAATTTTGATGATAAAGGAGAATAAAATGATTGCATTTTAAAAATAGTAGTGATATAATACATCTCGTTATTTGAAAATAAATCAGCATCAATCATCAATCCACAAACTCCTTTTGAAGTGCATACGAACTGCTTTTTCTGCGGGTATAGTTCAGTGGTAGAACACTTGCTTCCCAAGCAAGATATGAGGGTTCGATTCCCTTTACCCGCTCCA
>CAWVKD010000065.1:0-40176 GCA_963929765.1 Clostridia bacterium
ATCGATTCATACGATGGCAAAGTCTTGTCCGTTAGCCCGGGGTTTAAATCTAAAATGGTATCTACGGAAGTGCCATATTGTTCGGCAATAGAGGAAAGAGTATCGTCTGACTGGACTTCGTGGCTCCGATCGGTACCCTTTTCTGTTTGCAGCGCTTGCAGGATCTGGGTCAGATCCTGTTCTGTCGTTTTAGCAACGTATTCCTGACGTATGGATATTGGCTCAACAAACTGGATGGAGTGGGTCGTTTCATCTTGGTATGGCTCCATGACCTGATGGAGCAAGTCTACCAGAGGGTCCATCGTTTCATAGGCCCCTACAATGGTATCATCTACCCGAAGAACATAGAGCCGTTCAATCTCATTGACAGCATTCAGCAGTTGTTGCTCCATGGCAGAAGAGGACGTATATTCATTTCCGTATGTATAGACATATTGAAAACTGGGTTCTGCAGCAAAATGGTATGGTCGTTCTAAAATCTGGGAAACTGTATCTTCTACTTCAGCCACTGCTTGTTCATAATTCTCTTTCTGTTCCACTTTTCCTATCTCCACTCCATTGATTGTGACCACATAGGTGGGATAATACAGGACAGAAAAAGCGGTGATCTCAGCAAGAATAAGGGCAATGAGAAGTAAAAACCCTTTTCGCATATGGAGCCAGGCAAGAGCTGACCGAAGCCCCTTTTGTTGATGTGCCCGAGGCAATGTTTTTTGTTGTTTCTGAAGAACATCGGCACGGACACGATGATGAATTCGTTCCTCCATGATCCGAAAAAACCTCCTTTGGTAAAAAATGAGTGGAACGGTCGAAATCAACCGAAAATAACAAAATAGAATCGAACTAGTTACAAATCAAAATATAAATATTACAAAAGGTTACAATCAATAGGATACACGATTTTACATGGAACGTCAAGTCCTTTTTCCTCAAAAAAATCCAGTTTCGCTCGACAAAATTAACACCTTTTCGAATATTTTCTTGATTTTAACATGGGAAAATAAGGAAAATGATAAAAAGTCAGGAGTCTCATGCCATAATTTTTTTAAAATGGTTTACACTATAAGGAGGAAAGGAGGAACATCCTTTGGAAGGAAAACGAATAGGAGCGCAGACGGTGCGTTTGCCAGGAATGCCGTCCATTGTCAGTTATGCCAATGTTGTAGGCAAACAAGAGGGACACGGCCCTTTGAAGGACAGCTTTGACTGTATCAATGAAGATTCTTTTTTTGGGCAGAAGACATGGGAAAAAGCGGAAAGTGAGATGCAAAGACAGGCATTGAATGCGGCCATCAAAAAGGCGGGGATCAGTGCCGGGGCTTTGTCGTATATTTTTGCGGGAGATTTACTGAACCAATGTATCGGGACTACGTTTGCTTTACGTCAAACAGAAATTCCGTTTTTTGGTTTATATGGGGCTTGTTCCACCATGGCAGAATCATTGGCTCTTGCAGGGATGATGGTGGATGGAGGATTTGCCAATTGGGTAGCTGCTATGACATCTTCTCATTTTTGCACAGCAGAGCGGCAGTACCGCAATCCTTTGGAATATGGCAATCAGCGACCGCCAACAGCTCAGTGGACTGCGACTGCCGCAGGCGCTGTGGTGATTTCAAACAAGGGAAATGGACCATATATCACCCATGTGACAACAGGGAAAATTACTGATTGGGGTGTGACGGACGCCAACAATATGGGAGCTGCCATGGCACCGGCTGCGTACCGAACCCTGCGGGCCCATTTGGAAGATACAGGACGCACGCCGGAAGATTATGATTTGATTGTCACAGGAGATTTAGGCATTTTGGGCAAAGAAATTGTGATCGATCTATTTGAAAAAGATGGAATTCATCTGGCAGAACGATACAATGACTGCGGCGTCATGCTCTACGATAACCAGAGACAGGATATGCACTGCGGTGGATCTGGCTGTGGCTGTTCGGCAGCGGTTCTGACTGGATATTTGATGCAGCAAATGAAAACAGGGAAGATCAAACGCCTTCTTTTTGCGGGGACTGGGGCATTGCTGTCTCCTACATCCAGCCAGCAGGGGGAGAGTATCCCGGGTATATGCCATGCTGTTGCCATAAGCACTGAGAGAGAGGAGGAATGATTATGGATAGTTTTATGGCATATATAAATGCTTTTCTGTGCGGCGGTATTCTCTGTGCCATTGGACAAATACTCATTGACAAGACACGCTTAACTCCTGCCCGTATTTTGGTTTTATATGTGGTTTCCGGTGTGGTGCTGGGAGGCCTTGGTATCTATTCCTATGTGGAGCAATGGGGTGGAGCAGGGGCCACTGTTCCTTTAACTGGTTTTGGATATTCTCTTGCGAAAGGGGTAGCCAAAGCTGTGGAAGAGCAGGGACTTTGGGGTGCTTTTTCCGGTGGGATTACAGCTACAGCTGCTGGAATTACCGTTGCTATCGTTTTTGGTTTTTTGGTGGCATTGATATTTAAACCCAAAGATAAGAGATAGCAATTTTTGATCCTATCTCTTCCTTTTTTCCACAGACTGTGGCATACTACAAAGAGAAGTTTGGCATTGCAAAATAAGAGGATGCGAAGCGCATCCTCTTTTGCGTCAATGGAAAAGAGCAAAAACAAAGGAGATAGAATATGCTGGATTGGACAGAACTGGAGCAGCAGTGTGCAGCATGTCAGAAATGCCCTCTGCATGAGACCCGCAACCATGTTGTTTTTGGTGGAGGGAATCGGAAGAGCAAAGTGATGTTGATCGGTGAAGGCCCAGGAGAGCAAGAAGACTTAAAAGGCGAACCTTTTGTGGGACGGGCAGGGAAATTACTGGATGATATGTTGGCATTGATTCGCCTGGATCGAAACGATATTTACATAGGGAATATTGTCAAATGTCGCCCACCTAAAAACAGAGACCCTCGTCCAGAAGAGCAAGAGGCTTGTCTGCCTTGGCTTCGCAACCAAGTGGCCCTTATGCGGCCCAAAATCATTGTCAGCTTAGGGCGGATTGCTGCTATGAAACTGATCAAGCCGGATTTTAAAATCACAAAAGAGCATGGCTTATGGTTTGAAAAAAACGGTGTTCAGATGATGGCATTGTACCACCCTGCTGCACTGTTGCGGGATCCCCGTCGGAGACCGGAGACCTTTGAGGATTTGAAAGAATTGGAACAAAAGATCAAGGACCTTTGTCCGGAAACCTTTTCTTCCGGGATCTGATACATTCAAAAAAGAGACACAAAAACAGCCGCCGCACCGAGAGGTGCGGCGGCTGTTTGATCATTGGTGGTATGGATTATACTGCAGTGGTGTTTCAAGGAATCAGCGGCGACGCTTTCCTTGATATCGTTTCTTTCTCGCCCTTGGGCTGTTTTTTCCCGTAAGCCCCAGTCGACGACGCACCCAATAGATAACGAGTAGCACGATGAGGATGACGATGATGAGTTTGACAAATGGATTGCCAAAAAATTTCCTTACTTGGTCTACTACAAAAAGCCATTGGGAACGGGATACGCTGCTGACAGCTACCAATGGAAGCGTGCCATAATCTTTTCCTTGGTAGGAGAGGGTAATGGAACCGAGCACCTGCCCTTCTTCTATAGGTGCATCAATAGTGTCTGAATCTACCGTGATGGTTTGTTCAAATTCAGAGGGGTCAATATCTTGAAACAAGGTTGCTTCCAAAGTGCCCTCGGGTTTCAATACCACATAGTCGACTTCTTTGGATAACCGCACCGTCAGTTCTTTGACTGGTGTGGTGGAGTCAATCAATGTTTTCCGACGGAAACAATCCAATCCCCATTTCAAAAGCCGCCGTGATTCTGCAAACGAATTTCGCAAAAGAGTGCCATCTTCCAATTCAATGTTTTCCGCACCCAATACAACGCTGATAACGGTTCTATCACCTTTTGTAGCAGAAGCAGCAAGACAATATCCTGCCTGCCCTGTGGACCCGGTTTTGATACCGTTGGCATAAGCGTAATAGTAGTTGCTATCACTCCTGGTGGAGAGAAGGTAATTGGTGGTATACAATACTCGCTCGTCAGAGAGATTGGTGGCAGGAACGGTATAGGATGTAGTGCTGCATATGGTTTGGAAAAGGGGGTGCTTCAAAGCTTCCTGACACATCAGAAAGATGTCGTATGCTGTGGTATAATGTTCTGTGTTGGGTAATCCATGGGCATTGATAAAATGGGTGTTTTCACAGCCCAATTCCTTGGCCCGCTGATTCATATGATCGTGGAAAGCGGAGAGAGATCCATCGACTGCTTCCGCTAAAATATTACAGGCTTCGTTGGCAGAGGAGATCAGCATGCAGTAGAGCAAGTCTTTTACTTTCATTTCTTCTCCCGGCTGAATATTTTGTGTACTGCCATCGGAAACCAGATCACTTACAATATCAGAGGAACCAGATACCACTTGGTCCAGAGAAAGTTTTCCATCATCAATTGCTTCCAAAACCAGAAGAGCAGTCATTACCTTGGTGATGCTGGCTGGGTACATCTTTTCATGAGCATTTTGCTCATATAAAATTTCTGGCGTATCTGTGCTAACATCCACCAAAAGTGCGGCCTTTGCCTGGATTTCCATTTCATCTGGGGAAACGTCGTCTGGTTGAGGGGTAGGAGTAGGTGTGGGAGTAGGCGATGGGCTGATAGACGGGGATGGATTTGTGTCTCCTGACGGGGAAGGACTTACGTCACCCGATGGGGAAGGACTTACATCTCCCGATGGCGATGGACTCGCTTCTGCCGACGGGGAGGGACTTCCTTCCCCAGATGGAGACGGGGAAACCGAGAGGGATGCAGAAGGCGATGGGTCCCCGGAAGGGGAGGAAGACGGTGAAGTGGCAGGGGAAGTATTCACTGCCCAGATGGGAGTAACAGAGCAAAAAAGGACCAATAATAGCCCAAAGGCGCAGATTTGTTTTTTCATATGTTTCATATCCATCTCCTATGTGCTATGATATAATGTGTTATTATACCAAATCCTGTTTTTCCATGCAACTATCGGGAGGAATTCTATGAAACTGTCGCCATTGGAGCGTATTGTTATGGGTGTAGCTGCTGCTCTTGTTCTGGGTACTGCATTGATTTATTGTTTTGGCAATCGGCCAACTTCTGTTGTGGTTGTCACAGAGTCGACAAGCCCAAGCGGACGGGTGGTATCATCAGAACGAAAAGAATGGATGGGGGATGCTGGTGGACTATTGGAATCTTCGGAAAAAAGTGCCTCTGCCACAGAAGGAGTAGAATCTTCTTCATCACTAACCTATCTGAATCCAACGGCATCTCAACCTGTGAAGGAATCAGAGCTTCCATCGGTCAGTCCTTCCTCTTCGCCAGAAGAGACGGAGGGGGAAATGATCGATTTAAACACAGCAACGCAGCAACAGCTGGATCAGCTGCCAGGTATCGGAGAAAAGAGAGCAGCAGCTATTATTGCATATCGGGAGGAACATGGTCCTTTTACGAAAATCGAGCAAATTATGAATGTGCCAGGCATTGGAACAGGAATTTTTAATAACATCAAACCCTACATCACGGTGGAATCATAAGATATTAAGATATAAGGAGGTCGGTATGAGAATTTTAGTGGTAGACGATGAACGAGTCATTGTAAAAGGAATTAAATTCAACTTGGAAAATGAAGGGTATGAAGTTGAAACAGGATTCGACGGAGAGCAGGCTGTTGACATGGCGAAAACCGGTCAGTTCGATTTGATCATTTTGGATCTGATGATGCCGAAAATCGATGGTCTTCAGGCTTGTATGCGCATCCGTGAATTTTCCAATGTGCCAATCATCATGTTAACTGCCCGGGATGAAGATACGGATAAAGTGATTGGTTTTGAGTGCGGGGCAGATGATTATGTGACAAAGCCTTTTAATATTCTGGAGTTGAAAGCTCGTATTCGAGCGATGCTACGAAGAGCTGGCGGCAGTGCAAAAGAGGCAGAAAGCCGACTTTCCCTCGGTGCCATTACTTTGGATACCAATACGAGGGGCGCCTGGAAAAATGGACAGCCTGTAGAGTTGACAGCAAAGGAGTTCGATTTGATCGAATTGTTTGCCAAACATCCGGGGAGAGTCTATAGCCGTGAGAATCTGCTCAACTTGATTTGGGGATATGAATATCAAGGAGATTATCGAACAGTAGATGTTCACATTCGTCGTCTGCGAGAGAAACTGGAGCCCTGTCCTGCATCGCCTGTGCACATTATGACCAAGTGGGGTGTTGGCTACTATGGAAAAGAAGCATAGGATGGAAAAAGGATGAACGAACACCAGGAACATCAAACAAGACGAGTACGGAAATGGTTTCGACCAGGACGGTTACAGTGGAAATTTGCTTTGCCTTATATTCTGATCACCTTTGTGGTATTGGGTGTGCTTAATGTTTACCCTGTGCGTGTGACCCAAAATCTGGCTTTTCAGTCGAAGCAGAATACACTAAGCGGACAGGTTTCTGTTTTAGCATCATCCCTTTCCGGTCTGGAAACGCTAACGGTAGACGGTATTCGGCAAGTACTGAACCTGCTGGATGAAAAAAATGTTACCCGGAGCTTGGTGACAGACGCAACGGGGAAGATTTTATATGACTCCATGGGCAAAGATGAGAGTGGCGTGCAATATGCTCTCTTTCGAGAGATTGCCAGCGCCTTGGAAGGAAACGACATGTTTCATTCTCAATATCGAAATGGCGTTTTTATCAGTCGCGCTTCCGCACCCATTATTGTGCGGGGTGAAATCATCGGTGCAGTATATATCTATGAAGAAGATGAGGAAGAGGGCGGTTTGTTGCTGGATATTCAAACGAATCTCCGCAACATTTCTCTGATAACCAGTTTTTTGGTGATTATCACCAGCATCGCTTTTTCTCGCACCATCACAAGGCGTATCAGCGAACTTTTACAGGCGATTCGAATTGTGCGAGAAGGGGAATATAACCACCGAGCATCTGTGAAGGGAAATGATGAGTTAAAAGAACTGGCGGAAGAATTCAATCAATTGACGGACCGCTTACAAAAAACAGAAGCACTGCGCCGTCGTTTTGTTTCTGATGCCTCTCATGAACTCAAGACTCCTCTTGCCTCGATTCGTCTTTTGACAGACTCGATTTTACAAGATCCCAATATGGATGGGAAAATCACCCGGGAATTTGTTTCCGATATTGGAGAAGAGGCAGCACGGCTACACCGGATCACCGAAAAATTGCTGATTCTAACCAAAATGGATGCTGCGCCACCAGAACGGCGGGAACAGGTGGATTTCCACCTGGTGGTGGAGTCGGTTCTCCATATGCTTCAGCCTGTGGCTAGAAACCACCAGATTACCCTATGTGTCCACGCGCAGCCATTATGCATTGTAGAAGCTACCACAGATGATCTGTATCAAATTGCCTTTAACTTAATTGAGAATGCTATCAAATATAGTTTACCAGGTGGTATTGTGACAGTGACATTATCTGGCGGTGAAACTGTTTGTTTGAAGGTGGAGGATCATGGCATTGGCATTCCAGAAGAAGATTTGACTCGGGTGTTTGAACGATTTTATCGAGTGGATAAGGCCAGATCCCGAGAGGCTGGCGGAACAGGACTGGGGCTTTCCATTGTCCAGGAATCCGTATTGCGTCATGGTGGTACGGTGACAGCAGCTCAGCGAAAAGAGGGCGGCACTTGTTTTACCGTTGTATTCCCGCCATATCGTCCAGAAGAGGAGGGGCAGAATGAAACGGAAGGGGAATAAGATATGGGTTCATTCAGCCGGATGGAGGGTGTGGCCGCTCATACTGTCTTTCTTGCTGATCCCCTTGTTGGGGTGTGAGCGAGAAGTTCAAGGCCCCAATGCCTCTTCGGCCATTGTTTCTCTCTATTATTTGGTGGATTTGGAGAAAACTCCATCGTCTCAACGGGCAGTGGTGCAAGAGGTTCCCAGTGGACTCTCTCCTATGGATGCCACAGTAGGGCAGCTTTTGGATTTGTTGCGTTCTCCCCCTGAAGAAACGCTACTCTCTCCTCTTCCGGAAGGGACTATGGTTCTCTCTTGTGAGCAGGAAGGCAAGCGGCTGTTTCTTGACTTGTCCGAGGCCTATGGTACGTTGACAGGATATGACTTGACCCGTGCCAATTGTGCCATTGCTATGACATTGACCCAACTTTCGGAGATTGATGATGTGGTTTTAACGGTAGAAGGCAAACCTCTTCCAGGATGGGAACAGACAGTACTAGGAAAAAACGTAGCTGTGACATCAGAAAGAGAACCTGAGATTGCACCCATTGAAGTGGCATTGTATTTTTGGAGCCCGGAAGATTCTGCTCTAAAAGCAGAATACCGAACGATTTCAACCGAACAGGATACTGTTTTAGCAGCCCGTATTGTCCAAGCCTTGATTGAAGGTCCAGAACAAGAGGGATTGGAAGCGCTATTGCCAAGAGATACTACCTTATTGGAAATTTCCATTGAGAACCGTTGCTGTACCCTCACATTGTCCAATGCGTTTTGGACAGAGGTTCCAGAATCTGTTTCTAGGCAGGAGGCGGTTTTATATTCGGTGGTTCGGTCTCTGAGCAATTTGGAGTTTATCGATTCTGTGCAATTTCAAACGGCAAATGGGTCGGCTTCTTATGGATCTTTTTCTTTGGAAAAACCTCTTTCCTGACAGGGAAAGGAAAAGGGATTTGCGGCAAAACCCGTTGACAGGATCTTGGATTGCGTGTACTATGAAATACAAAATGGTCGAAGGAGAGAAAAAATATGTCAGAATATCAAATCAACACCAAATGTGTGCAGGCGGGATATTCACCCAAAAATGGCGAGCCTCGGGTGATTCCTATCATTCAAAGCACCACGTTCAAATATGATACAAGCGAAGATATGGGCAAGTTGTTTGATTTGGAGGCGAGCGGCTATTTCTATACCCGTTTGCAGAATCCAACCAATGACTTTGTGGCCGCCAAAATCGCCGCATTGGAAGGCGGGACGGCTGCCATGCTGACCTCCTCCGGCCAAGCGGCATCGTTCTACGCTATTTTCAACATTTGTTCCTGTGGCGACCATGTGGTAAGTTCGTCCACTATCTATGGCGGTACGTATAACCTCTTTGCCGTTACGATGAAGCGCATGGGGATTGACTTTACCTTTGTGGCGCCTGACGCTGATGATGAAACATTAAACGCAGCATTTAAGCCTAACACCAAAGCTGTTTTTGGAGAAACCATTGCCAATCCTGCTCTGGCAGTGCTGGATATTGAGCGGTTTGCTGCTGCGGCTCATCGGCATGGTGTTCCGCTGATTGTGGATAACACCTTTGCAACACCCATCAATTGCCGGCCGTTTGAGTGGGGTGCTGATATCGTGATTCACTCCACTACCAAATATATGGATGGCCATGCCAGCGGTGTAGGCGGCGTGATTGTAGACAGCGGGAAATTCGACTGGATGGCACATCAAGATAAATACCCCGGGCTTACCACGCCAGATGAGAGCTATCATGGCATTACGTATGCCGAGCGTTTCGGGCAGGAGGGAGCCTATATCACCAAAGCTACTGCCCAGCTGATGCGAGACTTTGGTTCTATTCAATCTCCCCAAAATGCTTTTTTGCTGAATCTGGGGCTGGAAACTCTTCATGTCCGTGTACCCCGCCATTGTGAAAACGGGATGGCTGTGGCCGAATATCTACAAAACCATGATAAGGTAACTTGGGTTAACTATCCCCATTTGAAAGGCGGGAAATATTATGATCTGGCCCAGAAATATTTGCCAAACGGTTCCTGTGGTGTGGTTTCTTTCGGCATCAAAGGAGGCAGAAGTGCAGCAGAGAACTTTATGAAACATTTGAAGCTGGCTGCTATCGTTACCCACGTAGCCGATGCCCGTACATGCGTTCTCCACCCTGCCAGTGCCACCCACCGGCAGATGAACGACCAGGAGCTGGAAGCTGCTGGTGTCTCTCCTGATCTAATCCGTTTTTCTGTTGGTATTGAAGATAAACGAGATATCCTGGCTGATCTGGAACAGGCTCTGGCTGCTGTTTAAACGTATCAATGAAAATCAATGTAAAAAGCCCCACAGGAAGCAATAGAACTTCCTGTGGGGCTTTTTTGGGTATTGGGATATCGTAAAAAGCGAGCAGCTACCGCAATGTGACAATGGTAACACCATTTTCACCTTCTCCGTAGCGGCCAAGGCGAAACTGTTTTACATATCGGCTACCTTTGAGCATCTGATGGACGGCGGTACGAAGGGCACCTGTCCCCTTGCCGTGTATGATGGTTACAGTCTCTACCTTCGACATCAGAGCATTGTCTAAAAATTGCTCCAAAACAGCCAGGGCTTCCTCTACTGTCATACCACGCAGATCCAATTCCCGGGGGGCAGCGGCCCGCGGCTCGTTTCCTGTACGGGTTGTAACCTTTTGGGAGACAGGCTTGGATGCTTTTGTTTTTCGCACTTCATTCCGCTTGGCTGTGATCTTTAAAATGCCGGCCTGCAATGTCAAAGTACCGTCTTTCCCAACGGAAAGGACAGTGGCTTTTGTTTTGGTGGAAAGCAATTCCACTGTGTCACCAGGGACAAGGGGGGCATTGTCGGCCTCGCTGGCTGGCGCCGGGAGAGGGAAATGATGGCCTAACTGGTCTTCTGCTTCGTTAAGCCGGCGGCGAATATCTGCACGCATTTCATTGGTGTTTTGGGTGTTGGCCTGTTTTTGCGCTTGGCGGCGCATGGCATCCAATTCATGGAATACTTGAGTGGCGGTCTCCCTTGCTTCGTCCAAAAGGGATTGGGCGTCAGCACGGGCACGGGCTGTGGCCTTTTCCCGCTCCTGTTCCAGTTGGGTTCGATATTCCCTGGCAGCTTTGGCGTCTTGCTCCATTTGCAGCCGCAGACGGCGGGCCTCCAATTTCTCCTGTTCCATGGCCTGGCGCTGCTGTTCCAGTTGAGAAAGCACATCTTCAAACTGCAGGGTTTCACTGTCCAACTGTCGCTTGGCTGCCTCGATAATTTCCTCACTTAAGCCAAGTCGCCTGGAAATGGCAAAGGCATTGGATTTGCCAGGGACGCCAATGAGAAGGCGGTAGGTGGGCTGCAGCGTTTCCACATCAAATTCGCAAGAGGCATTTTGAACCCCTTCTGTCGTCATAGCAAAGACTTTCAGTTCTGCATAGTGGGTGGTGGCGGCGATTTTGGCGCCTCGATTCCTGGCGCTGTCAATGATGGAAATGGCCAAGGCTGCCCCTTCGATAGGGTCTGTGCCAGCGCCCAATTCATCGAAGAGGATCAGGGTACGGTTATCAGCCTCCTCTAAAATACCAACGATATTTGTCATATGAGAAGAAAAAGTAGATAGAGATTGTTCAATACTCTGTTCGTCGCCAATGTCCGCCAGTATTTTGGAAAAGACGGCGATCTGACTACCATCATTGACAGGAATATGAAGGCCGCATTGGGCCATCAAAGTCAAAAGACCGATGGTCTTGAGTGTGACTGTTTTTCCCCCCGTGTTAGGGCCGGTGATCACCAAGGTATCAAAATCATCCCCAAGGCGTACGTCAATAGGAACTGCGGTCTGAGGATCCAAAAGAGGATGCCGTGCTCCATTTAATATGAGATGGCCATCTGTGGAGAGTTTGGGTTCCATGGCATTGAGCTGATAGGAAAGCCTTGCCCTTGCAAAGATACCGTCTAGTGCCACCAGCTGGGTATAGTCGGCAAGAATATCGTTGCTGTGAGCGGCAACGTCTGAAGAAAGTTCCATCAAAATCCGCTCGATTTCTTTCTTTTCCTTAGCTGTCCATTCCCGCAGTTCATTGTTGGCCTGTACCACACCAATGGGCTCAATGAAAAGGGTTGCACCGCTGGATGATACATCGTGCAGTAGGCCGGGTACTTCCCCTTTACATTCGGCTTTGACAGGAACCACATACCGATTGGATCGCATGGTGATAATGGACTCCTGCAAATATTTGGAATAATGAGGTGATGAGATGATTTTTTGCAAAATCTCCCGCACTTTCCCTGTGGAAAGACGCATATGACGTCGGATGGAAGCCAGTTCCGGACTGGCACTGTCTGCTATTTCCTCTTCAGAAAGGATAGAAGAAGAGATTTTATCTTCCAGAAACCGATTGGTATTGAGAGACTGAAACAAGAAATCAATGCAGGTTTTCTCTTCCCGGTCGCCGCTGCCATACTCTTTGACAACACGGCTGGCTCGCAGAACACCGCCAATGTCTAAAAGTTCCCGGGTGTTGAGAAGTCCATTCCGATCTGCCCGCTCCAGAGCGGAGGAAATAGGACGCACCTCCCGGAAAGACGGGGCCCCTTTCAAATCCATCATGCGCCGGGCAGCAGATGTTTCTGCCAGCCGGCGGCGGATCTCTTCTGCATCGTCTGATGGCTGAAGGGTGCGTGCCTTTTCTTTTGCTTCGCTGCTGACCGCAGCTGCGGAAAGCAGCTCAAGGACTTGGGGCAGCTCTAAAATGGATCTGGATTTTTCATTTAAATGGATCATAGTTATGTCACCTTGTTTGCGTTCAAAAGATAAGTTGGTTTTGAGGATCGATGCAATTATATTACTTGATGATAATAAGAAAGGGTTGGTAAGGTTCGGTCCAATTGCGCCAGCACAAAGGATTCCACAGCCTTACCCATCCGTTCCAAAGGAGGATCTTCCAAAACGAACGATAGAAATCGCTTGCTGCTGGCGGAAAGGATGTATCGCATGGCTTGAAGACTGTCTTGGCAGAGAGGGGCGGAACGGCTTTGATATGGAGTGGGAATTTGACAAGTACTGCAATGAAGCTGACCTTCTGTGAGGTGGAGCATGGGAAGAGCAGGCTGCTGATTGCCGCAAACGGCGCAGGCAGAAAGGTCGGGCTCATACCCGGAGAGGGCCAGCAGACGCAATTCAAAAGCCGCTTTCACTAGAGCAGGCGGCTTTTGGAGTGTATCCAATCCATAAAGAGCGTTCAGCAAAAGAGATAAAAGCTGTTCGTTGGGAACGTCGGTATCAGAGAGAAGACGGCCCAGCTCTGCGAAATAGGAGCCTAGAGCCAAAAGAGCTAAGTCGGATTTTACATGCCAAAACTGAAAGAGTGAATTGGCTTCGTCTAGTGTATAATGATCTTTATAAGAAAAGAGTTTCATTTCAGAATAGACCAGAAGCTGGGCAGCAGCAGCAAGGCGGCTGTTTTTCCGACGAACACCTCTGGCTTTTACGGTGAGTTTACCCCATTGGGGTGTTAAAACTGTCAGCAATTTATCTGTTTCCCCCAAAGGCATTTCCCATAAAACAAGACCGCGGGTGAGTAGCGTGTTATTCATAAAGCAGGACCCCTCCAGCCCTAATAAGATCTCTTATCGATATCCAAGGGAACTTTCGAGTCTAGTGGGAACTGTCGTAACCAAAATGGTACATCCAGTTTTGGTTGTCCCGCCAGTTTTCTTTCACTTTGACCCAGGTTTCCATATAAACTTTTGTTCCCATAAATGTTTCAATATCTTCCCGGGCCAGTTTTGCAATCTGTTTCAACATAGCGCCTTTTTTGCCGATGATAATGCCTTTGTGGCTGGCTTTTTCACAATAGATGGTAATATCCAGATCAATGATGCCGTTCTCCCGTTCCGTGAATCGGGTGACCTCTACCGCGACCCCATGGGGTACTTCACGGTCCAGGCAGAGAAGCATCTTTTCTCGCACAATTTCAGCAATGATCTGCCGTTCTGGCTGGTCGCTGGTCATGTCGTCTGGAAAGAGTTGTGGCCCTTCAACGGCGAAAAAGGAGATTTCTTTCAACAATAGATCCAGCCCCTCTTGTTCTTTGGCAGAAATAGGAACCACCGTTTCGAAAGGATGGGCGGCTTGGTAAAGCGCAATGATGGAAAGAAGGGTCTCTTTCTTGATCGTATCGATTTTGTTGATGGAAAGAATACAGGGCAGTCCTGTTTCTTTCAGCCGTTGGATCAGTGCCTGTTCTGGCGGACCGATCCGCTCCACAGGGTCTACCAAAAGAAGAACCACATCTACATCAGAGATACTCTCTTGTACCACTTTGACCATGTAATCCCCTAAACGGGAGCGGGGTTTGTGCAGACCTGGGGTATCCATGAAGATATATTGAATGGCATCTTGATTCAAGATGCCGCAAATGCGGGTTCGAGTGGTTTGAGGTTTGGGAGAGGTGATCGCTACTTTATCGCCTACAAGGGCATTTGTTAGTGTAGATTTTCCAACGTTGGGGCGCCCGACGATGGAGACCATCACCGTTTTTTGAATGTTCATAAATAAACCATTGATTCCTTTCTATTTGCAATCAAGAAAAAATCCAATTACTCCTGCTCTGATGGTGGAGAAGAGGCGTTTGGGCGAGAAGTTGGGGCGGTATGGATGATCCAAAAGAGAAACAGGGGAAAGAGGAGTAAAAGCAAAGCACCAAAAAAAGGAAAAGAGATCAAGTTGCCCCAGAGAGTTTGCCAGACATTATGAGAGGCAAAGAGAAGGATGCCTACCAAAACGGTAGAAATGGCGGCAAGAAGGACACCGCCGGCAGCGGCGTCTTTGGCCACCTGAATTAACGGATTGGGTTTTGTATCTATGGCGTCGCAGGCTCGTTCGACGGCGGTATTGAGCAGTTCCATGCCTAACACAAGGCCAAAACAAAGACACAAAATGGCCAGTTTCAGCCTGTCCAACTCGGCCAAAAGTGCTGCTGCAGTGACATAAAAGGCCACCGTGAGGTGAATACGCAGATTGCGTTCCTGGCGAACGGCAGCTGCCACCCCGCGACCAGCGTAAAAAAATCCTTTGAGAAAGGATAACAGCCAAACCATATCCAACCTCCTGTTGATAAGGCGCTCATTATACTGAGCGGGAATCATTTCCTTCTTTTGTAAGGCCTAATTGGGATAAAATAGCCTCTTCCCGTTTTCGCATTTGAGCTTGCTGGGGGCCATTGTCCATATGGTCATATCCCAACAGGTGTAAAATAGAGTGTACCGTGAGAAATCCGAGCTCTCTGCCTAAAGAATGACCGTATTCTTCTGCTTGCTGTTTGGCACGGGGTAAAGAAATGGCCATATCACCCAAGGGAAAGCGACCGCCAGCATCACAAAGACCCTCAACGTCAAATGCGCCAGGTGTCAGATCGAACATAGGGAAGGAGAGAACGTCGGTAGGCGAGTCTATATGGCGCTGTTCCAGATTGAGGTCCCATATGCCCTTTTCGTCGGTCAGCAGGACATTGATTTCGCAGGGGACAGAGACATGTTCTTCTTGAAGTGTTTCTGCGATGCAATGTTTGATCAGCCGGGTAAGGGTGCGCTTGTCCTTTGCCGGTGTATCATATCGGATGGAGATAAGATGTTTCATTTTGTCCCTTTCTGCCGCCGCTGCGTGCGCTCTGTTTCATAGGTTTCATATGCCTTGATGATGCGCTGAACCAGAACATGACGTACCACGTCACTTTCTGTCAACAGACATTGGGCAATGCCTTCCACATGCTTAAGAACCCGCATGGCTTCTTTCAGTCCACTGACTTTATCGTTGGGAAGGTCGATTTGCGTGATGTCTCCAGTGATGACAATTTTCGAGCCAAAACCAAGGCGGGTTAAAAACATCTTCATCTGTTCCCGGGACGTATTTTGCGCTTCATCTAAAATAATGAAAGAATCGTCCAAAGTACGGCCCCGCATATAGGCCAGAGGTGCAACTTCGATGTTGCCTCGTTCCAAATACTTAGAGTAATTGTCAGGGCCCATCATCTCGAACAGAGCATCATACAGCGGGCGAAGGTAAGGATCTACTTTGCTTTGAAGGTCTCCAGGGAGAAAGCCAAGTCGTTCCCCAGCTTCCACAGCAGGTCGTGTTAAGATGATCCGATTTACCTCTTTTTGCCGAAAGGCCGCCACGGCGGCGGCCACGGCAAGGTACGTTTTTCCGGTCCCAGCAGGGCCAACACCCAAAGTGATGACATTATTTTGGATGGCAGTTACATATTGCTTCTGGCCAATGGTTTTGGCTTTAATGGGTTTCCCTTTTGCTGTGATACAGATCACATCGCCGCAGAGTGATTCGATTTGGTCCCCTTGCCCTTGACGTACTAGATCAATGACATATCGAACATTCTGTTCATGGATAGGTTCTCCTCGAGCAGAGAGGGCCAAAAGTCCTTTTGCTACCTCAACGGCTTGCATAACATGTTCCGCTTCTCCTGAAATTTTTAATTGTGCGTCTCGATTGACAATTTTTACATCCAGGTCATGTTCCAAAATGCGGATATTCTCATCAAAAGAGCCAAACATATCAATGGCATTTTCCATGCGATCCAAACTGATGGTTTGTTCTGTCATTCACGTTCCGCGCAGATTGCGCTTCCCCCTTTTGTATCAATCTTTTTTTATGGTTGTTCCAATTTTGTTGTTGGCAAAACAGAACAAAGGCGGTTTTCTGTTTCCTTTTTAAGTTACGTCTTCTTCCTTATATTCTACAGGTAATTCTATGATTTTTCCAATTTGCTCTTCGCATTCACAGAGCAATGTAACGGTTAAAACACCGTTGGTTACTTTAGATTCAAACGTATGGTGGAGCAATTCACCGTCGCCCAACTCCTCTTTGACGCTTTCCAGAAGAGTAGCTTGCAAAAATGCCTCTGCTGACGCCTGATCAACAGGTGTTTCTTGCAGGGTATATTCTGTATATGTTTCAGTTTGCAACCCTACCGGGAATGTAAGGCCAAAGGGCAATGTGAGCCAACGTGTATTTTCTATTTTATCATAATTGTCATAGGAAATTCTACCGTTTGAATAGAAATTTATTCGATGGCTTCCCAAAAGAAGGGAAATATGGCGTTTTCGTTCTCCAGTATAGACTTTAGCAGCCGAAGTGAGTGGTGTTTGAGCAGAGCGTTTATAATAAGTCTTGGCATACACATTGCCCATGGCATGAAGCAGGCGTGTACCCGTTGAACTGCCATCTCCAGCGGCGCTTTCGATGTCGTCCACACCGCTGATCAGAAGCTCACCAGGAAGAACCGTACTGCCTACCATTACTTTTGGCATGCCTTCCAGAGTTTCCATCCGGGTGATGACGCCTGCTTTGGTAGCCACTACGTTGGTGGGAGTGTGCATATCGATGATGTCCGGTTTGGGAATTCGTTCCCGTACAATCACGGTAGCTCTGCATCCTGTAATATTGATATTGCAATAAGCAAGTTCTGGCATCTCTAATAGAATTTGATGAGATAGGAGACTTTCATCCACAGAAGGCCCATAGGTGCCAAAATGGAGCCCGGCCTCTTTGAGTTCTGTCAGAATTTGGTCTGAAGAGACGGTTTCATTTCCGGTTATGTTAATATCCATGATAAAGCGGGATAATGTGAAAAGAGAGAGCAGACAGAGTAGTGCCCCGATCCCAAATGCATAGCGATGGCGGAAGCGGCCCAGGAAAAAGGGAAGGCCCATTTGCCGCAGAGGTGTGATGGTGCACATGGCACGCTCTGCAAAAGGAGGAAGACGCCTGTAATTTTTTCGGGTCATACTCACATGGAGACATGTTTCACTTTGGTAGACAAGATCCCAAAAAGGCAGCCCGTTGGCAGCACAGATATTGAGAAAACGTTCTGGATATGCCCCTTCTACTTCCAGACGTACTTGACCCTGTAGCCGATTGACAAGAGATTGCATCATCATGGTTCCCCCTTTAACTTCACGGTTTTTATAGCGTGGGTCAGCGGATAAATTCAATATTCATGATCTGGCCTGTGACCAAAAGTGCCTGGGCATCCATGGCCCGGAGCAGGAGTTCTTTTCCTTTGATTTTAACGACACCATCGGAAATGCCAACATGGATTTCCTCTGTTCCATAAGATAAAATCCCTTTGTGTTGTTCGAGAAGCAGGGTACCTGTACCAATGAGTTCCATTCGGCTCATACCGGCAATGATATTTCCTGGAAGATCCAGACGTTCAGATGCCCTTTCCAAAATGCGTTTTCCAATTTTATCCATATTTTTCCTCCTAATGGGATGGCAGAAAACTGTAAAATATCATTCTCTTTTTGAGGGATGAGGAATACAAATGCGCAAAATCAACAAAAACTGGTTTTTGTATCCCCATGATGTTTATGCAAAACAGTTTGAAAGATTGCAAGTCCATGGATAAAAGGGAAAAATCAAAAGGGAAAATCAAAGAAAGCCATTGACGGTATGGGGGAAATTTGATATGCTGAATAAGTGAGAATGGGAATCAATGACAGAATCAATCAGCATGAGGGAGTGATGATCATGTATATGAAAGAGGTCGTAGTAAACAACCAAGTAGGGCTTTATGCAAGACCTGCTACTTTTTTTATACAAAAAGCTAACGAGTTTAAAAGTAGCATCTGGATTGAAAAAGATGAGCGACGTGTAAACGCAAAAAGTCTGTTGGGCGTTTTGTCTCTTGGAATTGTGAAAGGCACTACAATCAATCTTGTTGCAAATGGGCCGGATGAAGAAGCTGCGGTCAATGGGTTGGCAGAGCTGATCTTCTCTGACTTTTCAGAGTAAAAAAGTCTCGGACGACGATAAGCTGGTCAGTTGCCAGGTAGAATTGCAAGATGCTGTACGAGAACAGAGAAAAAACGCCCGCCAGCGGGCGGGCTGCCCCTTGGGTGGGGCGGCTTTTTTCTTCCTTGAAGAAAAATGGGCGTAAAGGCCGAGGGGGATAGAGATGACCCTATCTGCACTGCGGGAAAAGGCCCGGGATTTACCAAAATCTCCTGGCGTTTATTTGATGAAACGCCAAAATGGGGAGATCATTTATATAGGCAAGGCAAAAGTACTGCGCAATCGTGTTAGTCAGTATTTCCAGGAAAATGCAGACCATGGAGCAAAGACCCGGGCCATGGTTGCACAGGTATTTGACTTTGATGTGATTTTGGTCAAAAGTGAATTTGACGCTTTGGTCCTGGAATGTCACCTGATCAAACAGCACATGCCTAAATACAATGTACTTTTAAAAGATGATAAAGGATTTCCCTATATCCGGCTGACAGAAAAGGCACGGTATCCCAGGTTTTCTGTGATAGGCGCCCGACAAAAAGATGGAGCTTCTTATTTTGGACCATATGGCGGAAGAGGAGAGGCAAAGTCAATCATTGATGTGCTTTGCAAGACACTTAAGTTGCCTGTTTGCAGCCGAGTTTTTCCCAGAGATATTGGGAAGGCGAGGCCTTGCCTCCATTTCCACATGGGACAATGTGAAGGATGGTGCCAGATCGAAGATGGGGAAAAGCGGTACCGAGAAACCATCTCCCAGGCGGTACAGCTTTTGGAAGGACGGCAAAATGACCTGGAGCAATCTTTGCTGTCTCAAATGGAAGAAGCAGCTGAAGCATTGAAATTTGAACAGGCTGCCGTGCTTCGAGACCGTTATCAGGCCATTTCTCAGCTGAGAAATCGGCACCAGATTGTATCCGGCGTTATGGCAGATACAGATGTGATTGGTTTCTATCAGGAAGGAGAGCAAGCGTGCCTTGTGTTCTCTCACTTCATCGGAGGGACGTTGCTGGGACAGGAGAAGGAACTTCTGACCCTTCCTGTAGAGGAAACACCAGAAGTGGTGGTTTCTACTGTGCTGAGCCAGTATTATGGGAAACGGGAACGATTACCCCGGCGTATTTTGCTGCCTGTTTCCATGGAAGATAAAGCATTGGAGGACATGTTGTCGCAACAGGCAGGTTATAGTGTGAAACTGCAGACACCACAGCGGGGTGAGCAGGCAGAGCGAGTAAAAATAGCCTGTGAGAATGCCAAAGAGATGTTGCGTCAGGCCTTGACCCGTGAAGAGCGGGCGCACAGTTTACTTTCCGCACTTGCAAAACGACTTTCTTTGCAAGAGCCACCTTGGCGCATTGAGGCATATGATATTTCCAATACAGGTGCTTCTGATATGGTATCTGTTATGACGGTATGGGAAGAGGGAAAACCGAAAAAAAGAGCCTATCGATATTTTATGATCAAAGGGCAAACAGAACCAGACGACTACCGGGCTATGGAGGAAACCATCAGACGTCGTATTGGTCGATTTGAAGCGGGTGATGCAGCTTTTTCTCCTTTGCCGGATCTCATGCTGATCGACGGAGGAATGGCCCATGCTGGCGTGGCAAAGCGGGTTCTTTTAGAGCACGGATTGGATTTGCCAGTCTTTGGCATGGTCAAAGATCATAAACATAGGACCAAAGCACTCGTCTCTCCAGAAGGACAGGAAATGGGTCTTTTGGGAAACCAGAGCCTTTTTTCCTTTGTCGCCGGCATCCAGGATGAAACCCACCGTAGTGCCATTACCTTTCATCATAAACGGCGCAGTCTTGGCAATCGTGCGTCAGTTTTAGATGAGATACCTGGTGTGGGACCTGCAAGGAAAGCGGCGTTATTTCAGGCGTTCCACAGCATCAAAGCAATGAGAGATGCCACAGAAGAAGAATTAGCGAAGGTGGTGCCAAAACCTGCGGCAGCTGCTGTTTTTTCCTTTTTCCACGGAGGGCCAAAGCATGTTGCGGAAGAACGTCCTGAAGAAAATGAAACGAAAGATCACGAGGAACACAGATGAGAGTCATTACAGGAAGTGCCAGGGGACGGCGCTTAAGAGAATTGGAAGGGTTTGAGACAAGACCTACCACAGACCGGGTGAAAGAGTCGATTTTTAATATCATTCAATTTCGAGTAGAGGGTCGGCGGGTGCTGGACCTGTTCGCCGGCACAGGGCAGATGGGGATTGAGGCGTTAAGTCGCGGTGCAAAGTCGGCCACCTTTGTAGATCGGCGTTCCGATGCTGTACGTCTTGTAAAAGAGAATCTTGCTCTCTGTCGATTGGAAGAGGGTGCCCGTGTGATTCAGGGCGATGCGCTGGACTTTCTCAGCCGAACAGAAGAGACGTTTGACTTGATTTTTTTGGATCCCCCCTATGGGTCGGGCCTTTTAAAAAATGCGTTGGAACGCATCGCAAAGTTTGACATTCTATCGGATCATGGTATAATACTGTGTGAAGCAAGTGTGACAGAGTTGCTACCGGAGCTTCCGCCGCCCTATCGGGAGGGTCGGGCGTATCGCTATGGCAAAATTAAAATTACAGTTTATGAAAGAAATTTGCCTCCTTTATAACCAATGAAAAAAAGGGAGCCTGTCACCCCCTATGAGGCGGAAGGATGGAGCCAATGAAAACTGCAATTTATCCTGGCAGCTTTGACCCTATTACGCTGGGACATTTGAATATTATCAAACGTGCTGCCAATTGCTTTGACAAACTGATCGTTTGCGTGATGTATAATATGGAGAAAAACAGCGGACTTTTTCCGCCGGAGGAACGAGCGGAATTGATTCGCCGCGTGACGATGGGGATCCCCAATGTAGAAGTGGATGTGTCCAGCGTTTTATTGACAGACTACGCAAGAGCCAAAGGGGCAACTGTGGTGGTGAAAGGTTTGCGTGCTGTGTCGGATTTTGACAAAGAATTTCAGATGGCACTGATCAACCGCCGCTTAAATCCTCAGCTGGATACCATGTTTTTAACGGCGAGTGAGAAATATATGTATCTCAGTTCCAGTGCCATTAAAGAATTGGCTCATTATGGCGTTGATCTTTCTGGGTGGGTGCCTTGGGAGATCATAGATGATGTAGAACAAAAGGTAAAAGAATTGCGAGGTGCATTGCCTGCATTTTAATAAAAGGGTAATGCTAGAAGGCAGATGATCTAATGGATTCCGCAACTTCTGGCCGATGGGTTTTTCGGCTGCAACGAAGGTACTTCCCAGGTTCGGCGGCCGAGGAAGGAGTGCGGTGTAATGAAAATGGATCCGTCCGTCGGAGAAAAGGAGGAACGTATGGCTGGCGAAGTGGATAGCCTGATTAAGATGCTGTATGAGATGATTGAGGATGCAAAGGGTTTTCCCCTTGGTGCAGACCGCTGTATCTTGGAGCGAGACAAAGCTCTGGATTTGTTAGAAGAAATCCGAGCACAGCTTCCTTTGGAATTGGCAGAAGCGCAAAAGCTGATTGCTACGAAGACAGAATACCTGACTGGTGTGAAGCGAGAAGCCGACCAGATCAAACGTCAGGCAGAAGAGCAAGCTCGTCAGATGGTATCAGCTGATGCCACGCTTCTTGCTGTTCGGAAGAAGAGCATGGAAATTGTACGTGCCGCGGAGGAACGATCCCGTGAGCTGCGCCAAGCAGCTAATGACTTTTGCGAAGATGCGCTGCGCAGAACAGAAGAAGCTGTATCAGCTGCCCATGAAGAGATCAAGCGCTCTCGCATTAAATTCCGCCAGGTGGTAGGAGGCAGCAGTAGCACTTCCTCCTCTTTGAGCGGTGGCGTGGCATATGATGTGAGCAAGGACATGGACATGCAATAAAAAAGGCTTTTGCTGATGGCTTTGTAGGTGGAGCTATAGAGCAAAAATACCAGTCTCGTTGTAAAAAGCAATCAAAAGAGCATTCTTTTTTCTGATGGATCAGAAGAGGAATGCTCTTTTTTTATTTCTTCTATCAAAATCGGTTAAACAAAGGACTCTAATTCATCTTCTGCGGAAAAACAGAACGTGCTGGTGGCAGGAAGATGGAAAGCAGAGTGGTATGATTTTTCCAGAGGAATCCATTCATTTATAAAGCGGGGGAGCAGTGGACCGCTTCGCTTTTCGATACGCCTTTTTTGCGTCTCTTTCGAGATAGTAAGAAAAACGGTAATGTCGTACAAATGGCGAAGCCGAGGATGCTGGCTGTAAGACCCTTCTACCACAATCAGCGGTGTGGAATGTTGCAGTTCTGTTTTTTGTAATTGTTGTCGTTTACAGTCAAATCGGCGATAGGGGATAGGTGCCCTGTGAGAGATGGCAGGTCCTATCTCCTTTAAAAAACGTTCCCAGTCTACGTTCCCGCCTGGTGTTTCCAGGCGCTCTTTTGTTTTTCGAGCCGCTGGTAGAAAAAAGTCATCCATATGCAAAAGCGTACTGTTGTAAACCTGTTGCAGACAGTGGGCAAGTGTGCTTTTTCCTGCGCCGCTGTCTCCGTCGATGGCAACGGTGCAGCGGCCCTTTTCCAAAAGCATCTGATCAATGGCAGAAAACAATGCTTGATACCGGGGATACTGTATCCAAACCACTCGGTAGGCAGGAGAATAAGCAGTGCGATAGGAAGAACTGTGATGCAGAGGTGGATACCCCTTTTGTTTCCACTGAAAGCAAAAATCAGCAGTTTCTTTTGGAGAAAAAGGAAGGATATCCATTCCACAGAGTGCCTGAAATGCCTTCATTCCCTCTTCCAACTGACTCTGGTTTCCCCGATGGACGGAAGCGGTGGAGACAAAGACACGGTTCAAGGTTTCTAAGGAGCCTGGATGTTGTACCCATCCGCCAAGATGGACCCGGGCAAGGCCGTTTCCAATAGGGTCATACGGATAAAGAGAAGGGGACGCAGAGGAAGATTCTTCTTTGATTCGAGCAAGGCTTTGGTCAGGGTAGTCAATGAGATGGCCGGGGCCAAAAATACTTTGAAAGAGCAGTTTGCAGAAATCCTGCAAACTGCTCTTGGGATAGCGAAACAAATGAAATAAAAACAAGCGGGTCCAAGAATCAGTCGTCAAGGAGTTTCGCTCCTTTCAGGGCAAACACCAAAAGGGGAATGAGAATGAGCTGCAAAAGAATGCCGGGAATAGCATCGGCAAAGGCGCCAGCCCAGAAAAGGGCAAGGCTAAATTCACTGCCAAAAAGGCCCAGGAAAAGGTAACTGACAGCGCCCCAGGCGATGCGTCCACAGAGCATAGCAAGAATGAGGCTGACATAGACAAATCCAGGCCGCTTTGGGAGACGATGATAGAGTAAACTGGTGATAAGGCCATAGACAGCCAGTTCTACCGCCATGGCAGAGGCTGTGGGGAAAAAAGGCGGCATAGAAAACAGAAGGCTGCGGAACAGGGGAAGGATCAGCCCTACCCCTAGGCTGTAGGGCCAAGGGCACAGAAAGCCACAAAGCAACACGGGTAGGTGCATGGGTAAAAGGCGGCTGCCCAGCTCGGGGATTTGTCCTGTGAGAAAAGGCAGCACCAGGCCGATGGCAAGCATCAGACCGGAAAGCGCCAGGTGTTTGGCTGGTTTCATAAGTAAAAATCCTCTCTTCGATTTCATCAAAATAAGCTGATAGACTTTTCTTTTATCCTAATGGAAAAAACAGGTTTCGTCAAGAAGAAAGGGGGAGTTGACAGAGAAGCAGAATAAAAAGAGAAGAAAAGGCATTCTTGATCCAGCAAGCACAAAGCGCCTTCCATTGTGGAAAGGCGCTTTGTGCTTGCTGGAAGTCTGCGTTTTATGGCTGGGTTACCAAAACGAGAAGAAGACCGGAAGCAAGAGAAATCCGGGCGGTATCTGCTGCAAATTCGTTGCTGACGCCCAAAGGAACTGCGTTTGTCAATGTGGCATTTTCAAGAGGGTATTTGACCCCTTCCAATGTGACACCATAAGTGGTATCACAGAAGGAAAAAACAGAAAGAAATGCACCTTCTTGCCTGGGCAGAGTAAGAGTCCCCTGGGACAGAGCATAGAGGGTATATGTTTCATCTCGCATTTCGCAAAAAGCACCTTGTTTAGCCAAAAAGGCACAAGCGCTGCAATTGGCCAGAAAATGATCAGCTCTACCCCCAGTGGCACCTAGCAGCAGAAAATCACGATATCCCAAGGAGAGACCATGGCGAATAGCCAACATTGTGTCAGTATCATCTTTCTCTGCCGGAACGGTCAGAAGAGGGATGGACGGGTCTAAAGGGGAGACACAAGAGTCAAAATCTCCCAGCAGCAGATCCGGTCGAATACCAAGAGAACGGGTATGGTCGTATCCATGGTCACAGGCAATGACATAATCGGTTTCCTGAGGAAGAAAAGGGACGCAAGACGGTGCACCGGAAACGATGACACACCTGGTAGTCTTATTCTTTCGGTTGGCCGGTTTTGTTTCGATGGACAAGATACATCACTCCATTCCAAAGAAGACAGAGCACACAGATCATCAGCATCACAGGCGCTGTGGCGCCAATGACTGTGTCCAGATCAAGAAAATAGCGGTAGAGAAGAAAACCAATGACCCAGAGAACGAAGTTGGGGATATTGACTGCTTGTTGCAGATGTGATTTGCGCAAAAGGAAAAAGTCGGTGATTAAAATAGCAGCCATCGGTGCAAAAACAGAGCCGATGAGGTAAAGGAAAGATTCATATTCTTGGGCGGAGGTCAAAAGAGCCAGAACAGTGCCTAAGATACAGACAGCTGCACCTGCCCATTTGGCTGGAATCCGCTTTGTGATGCTGTGGAAACTGACTCCGGCGGAAAAAGCGTCTAAAAAAGTGGTGGTTACCGTAGAGAAGATCAAAATGAGGATCGCCACAATGCCAAGACCTGCTTTCAAAAGAATCTGTGCAATATCCCCTTCTCCTGTGAACAAGGCTGCCCCCAAACCAATGATATACATCAGCGAGCTGGCGAGAAAATAAACCAACGTGCTGACCCAAGTGGCTCTTCCAGGTTTTTTTGCTGTAGAGGTATAATCTCCTACCAGAGGAAGCCAGGAAAGAGGCATGGCCACAGATAGTTCAACAGCTGCTCCAAAGGAAAGAGTACCTTCTACCGGAACAATCGTTCCTCCATTTCCAAAGACCACAAAAGCCAATACAATGGTTAAGATTAAAAGGGCGGTCATAACCACAAGATTGAGCTTTCCCAAGCTGCGCACTCCCAAAAGCAACCAGAGCAGGATCAATACTCCGATGACAATACACCAGAGAGCAGGGCCCTTTATGGGAAGCAATGTGTCTGTTACCGTACTGACAGCGGAAGCGCCATTGTCGATCATAACAGCGGTCCAGCCGATGAGCTGGATAATGTTTAATACGGCGAATAATTTGGCGCCGTATTGACCAAAGGACAGTTTGACGCTGTCCATGGCAGACAGGCGGGATCGGGCACTGATGGCGCCTGCTAGGTAGAATAAAAAACAGCCAATGACATGCCCCAGCAGAATGGCCAGAAGCCCCATGGAAAATCCAAGAGGGGCAAAAAGGACACCTGTTAAAATTTCCGCGATGGAAATAGCAGCGCCAAACCAAATCAGGCCGTTTTGCGTGGTGGATGTTTGTTCCATTTGTTCCATCGAAAGAGACACTCCTTTTCAACAAAAATGGGATATGCCAAAAGGGCACATCCCATTGCAGATACTTCGAAAAGCCGTGTAGGATCATACGATGTTTCCCTTCGTTGGCATTATCCAAATCAGGTTTTGGGTCGAAGTGGGAGAACTTCCTCTCAGCCTGCCTTCCGCAAGCTCCCCTTTTCTGTTGCTATCGGCATGGTATCACAACCCGGTCCGTTTGTCAAAGGTGATTGGCAGATTCTAAATTGTTTAGTCGAATAAGATGGAAAAATCACCAGATCGAAACGCATCCCGTACAAAAGAAAGTTCTTTGGAAATCAATTCATCCAGTACTCCCATGCCAAGTACTTCCACCGGCGCTTTATCGTCTGTTAAAATCCGGTTTCCTTTCTCACTTGGGGTGAGAGCCTCCTCTACCGTTTCCATCTGTCGGACTAGATCGTCTTTTTCCAAAGAGTTGATTCTCGTTGCAAAACGGGAGAGATATTCACTGTCATCACTGGCAAATAGCTCTGTGTTTGTACCAGTTCCCACTTGCGCTGTATACACAAAGGGAAAGACAGAATGAATGGTATCAGAGAGATAGGCACCTATGGCGTCTTCTTTTTCCGATCGCATGTTGAGATTGACCACCATGACGCCCCCTTCTTTGAGATGGGATTTGACTTCATGGAAAAATTCCACAGTGGACATTTGAAAGGGGATGGTAATATCCTGATAGGCATCTACCATAATCACATCATATTGACCGGCCTGCTGTAAATAGGCCCGGCCATCGTATATAGAAACCTGAACTGAGTCAGGAAGCTCAAAATAGTCCCTTGCAAGGGAGACGATGGACGCATCAATCTCTACTCCTGAGATGGAGATGCCAGGGAAATATTCTAAACATTGCTTGGCAAATGTTCCGGTGCCAAGCCCAAGGATTAGAACCTCTTGCTCTTGGGGTTCGGTTTTTGCCATCAATGGGGCGGCAAGAGCATAATCATAATAAAAACCAGTCAATCCACCGGATTTCATCATAACAGATTGAACACCAACTGCCACATTGGTGGATAATGTAACGCTTTCATCGGTTTCTTTGACTTGTAGGTAATTGTAGATCGATTCCCCTTCATATGTCAGGTCCTTTTCCCAAAAAGCGAAGCTGGTAGAGAAGGGGAGAAAGACAGAGAAAAGAATGGCAGCAGAAACGATAACAGGCAATATCCGGCGGCGATGGATAGAGAAAAAGTATATCAGACTTAAAAGGGCGAGGATACAGGCAAAAATCAAAAAAGTACGGGCAGTGCCGATGGTTGGAATGGTAACGAATGTGGGCAGAAAGGTGCCGATGATACTCCCTATGGTGCCTAGTGCTTCTAACTCTCCAACAGTTTTTCCATTATCGTCCAGACTGTCGGTGGCATATTTCATCAAAGAAGGGGTAACCGTTCCCAATAGAAGCAGAGGGAAAACAAAGAGTAAAAGACAGGAGAGAAACGATGCCCAGACAAGGAAATTATGGGACACAAAGAGGGCTAAAAACAAGGTGACACCAGCAATCACGTATTTCCCCAAAAAGGGAATGGCAGCTGTCCAGATCGCGGTAATCAGCAAGCGGCGATAAAGTCTGGTGGGATCTGGATTCTTGTCTGCCATGCGACCGCCAAGAACATTGCCGATAGCCATGGCAATCATGATGGTTCCGATGATGATGGTCCATACAATTTGAGACGAGCTGAAATAGGGAGCAAGCAAACGACTGGCGCCCAATTCGATGGCCATAACAGACATGCCAGAGAAGAATCCTGTGAGATAGAGAAACCACTTCTGCTTCATAACAGAGGCGGACAGAGACGATTCCATGAAAAAAACTCCTTTCCATTTCTTTGCTGTTTAGTATATCATCTTTTCCCAAAAACAGAAAGCAGTTTGATCTGTTTCTGGAAAAGAAAGGTTGTTCTTTGTTTCTAAATAGAGTACAATAAATAAAGTGATAACCAAATGGAGGTGCAGAATGGACAAGAAAATCATCTTGGAATCAACGTTTTCTCCCTGGCCTCATCTTACAAGGGAACAACAGGAACGCCTAGTGCAAAATACAAAAATAGTACAGTATACAAAGAGAATGAACATCCATTCCGGTGGGGATGACTGTGTTGGTTTGCTGATTTTGCGCAATGGGATGATCCGAACATATCTTTTGTCGGAAGAAGGGAAGGAAGTTACCCTTTACCGCCTGGGTGCAGGGGAGATGTCCATTCTTTCAGCTTCCTGTGTTATGCCTGCCATCACCTTTGACGTACAGATCGATGCAGAAGAAGATACCGAGGCTCTGTTGGTTCATGCTGGAATTCTCTCCCAACTGGTTACAGAATCGGTCTATGTGGAATGTTTTTTATATCAGTTGGCGGCGATTTGTTTTTCCAACGCCATGTGGGCGATGCAGCAGATTTTATTTATGAGTTTTGACCGCCGATTGGCGATTTTCCTTTTGAGAGAAAGGGAAAAGAGAAACAGTGATACGATTCATTTAACCCACGAACAAGTAGCCAAATATATGGGGAGTGCTAGGGAAGTGGTGACCAGGATGCTGAAATATTTTGCAGACGAAGGTGTTGTGGAGCTGTCCCGCGGGGGGATCCATATAATCGATCCAAAACGACTTCAGATGTTGGCACAGAGCACAGCTTCCCTGAATTGAAAAAGGGCTTGCGTAACAGGGGAAAATAGTGTAGAATAGCATTTGCCTTATAAACGAGCCAGAAGCGGCGCGGAGTAAGGCCGCACTAGTCGGGGAGATAGCGGTGCCCTGTTGCCTGCAATCCGCTATAGCAGGGATGAATCCCGACTCTAGGGTCTCTGATGTGTTGTCAGTCTGTCAAATGCGGTGATGAGGAATCGGACCTGCGCAACGGAAAACTGTGAACCATGTCAGGCGGGGAACCGAGCAGCATTAAGCGGAACTTTCCGTGTGCCGCAGATTTTCCGTTTCCGAGCCAAGTTTTCCAGGAACGGATATGTCAGCAGATTCGAAAGCCGGTGTGCGGTCTTGTTCTGTGCCGTTTTTGTATGGAGAAAGAACGGATAGGCAGAAGGAGTGTTTTTGCAGATGTACCAGGCGTTGTATCGAAAATGGCGGCCCAAAACCTTTGACGATGTAACGGGCCAGGAACATGTGACCAAAACCTTGAAAAATCAGGTTGCCCAGGGACGTTTATCCCACGCCTATTTGTTTACCGGGACCCGAGGAACCGGGAAAACCACTTGCGCCAAAATTTTGGCAAAGGCTGTTAACTGTGAGCATCCGGTGGATGGAAACCCCTGTAATGAATGCAGTACCTGTAAAGGTATTGACAACGGCAGCATTTTAGAAGTGTTGGAGCTGGATGCCGCTTCCAACAATGGGGTTGAACAAATCCGTTCGTTACGGGATGAGGCCATTTATTCTCCGGCTTATTGCAGCAAGCGGGTGTACATTGTAGATGAAGTACACATGCTTTCAACAGCGGCGTTCAATGCCTTGTTGAAGATCTTGGAGGAACCGCCGGAACATTTAATGTTTATTTTGGCCACTACAGAACTCCATAAAGTACCAGCTACTATTTTGTCCCGTTGCCAGCGTTTTTCCTTTAAACGTCTATTACCCCAACAGATCCAGGATCGTCTTTTATATGTCTCGCAGCAGGAATCTTTGGGGTTGACAGAAGAAGGAGCCTCTTTGCTTTCCCGTTTGGCGGAAGGGTCTATGCGAGATGGTCTTTCCCTTTTGGATCAATGTACCGGATTGGGAAATACCATCGACGCTCCTCTGATTTTAAACGTTTTGGGTCTGGCAGGGAATCTAGACACCGCTCGGTTGATGGAAGCAGTAGGACGTCGGGACACGCCCAAGGCGCTTGAGATTTTAACCGAATTATATGAAGGTGGGCGGGAAATGGGCGCCTTGCTGGGTGCATTATCTGGTCTTGCCCGGGATATCCTGATTTTAAAAACCGTGCCTTCTTCCGCTTCGCGGCTGCTCACCGGTGGATATGAAGAAAACACCCTTCATCAGCTTGCAGCGTATTTTACACCGGCGCGGTTGATCCAAATGGTCACACTCCTTCAGCACACTATGGATGGATTTTCCAAAAGCAGCAACCGCAGAACCGATGGAGAACTTTGCATCATCCGCCTGTGCGATGAGACACTCAGCGATGATATGACAGGGGTTCTGGCACGCCTTTCCCGACTGGAAGAGATGGCAGAGCAGGGAGTTTGGAAAGAGCCCCCTGCAAAAAAAGAAAACGATACGGCCTCAGAAGGGAAGCAAAACAAGGAGGAAGACGAGGATCTGCCTCCCTGGGAAGAGGGTCCTTCTTCTCAAAAAGAAAAACAACCTATCGCAAGTGTGGTTTCTGAAGTTGTCAACACAGTTCCCAAAAAGACAAAAGACAAAGAGAACGAAGGGCATGTGGAAAAGGGAAAAGGGGAACCAGATAATACCTCACCAAAAGAAGCAGGGAAAGCCCAAGCAATGGAATCGGAAGAGATATGGAATGCCATTTCCGGGACGATGCGAAAAGCTGTTTTAATGCCGGCATTTGCTGTTTTGAGCAATCGGACCATGACAGAATTGGTCCTTCAAAATCAGATTTTAACAGTCTATACAGATACAGAATTGACCCGGAGTATTGTGGGTACCCAAGAGGTTTCCAAGGCCCTTGCTGCTGCATGTAGTGACCGATTTGCAGGTCCCATTTCCGTGCGTTGGAAGCTGAAATCGGAACGGGAGAAGGAAGAGAGTCCTGTTCAGAAAGGTTTGGTAGAGAACGATAGGGCAGAAAAAAGGACGAAGGACGCATTGGATGAATTGGTCCATCTTTGCCAGGGGTTGGACCCTGTCATTCTGGATTGAATTGGATATTGTTCTATCGATGGATTTTAAAATAAAAGGAGAAGAAAAGATGGCAAAAGGATATGGCAGCCGCGGTGGTGCAATGGGCGGCATGAACATGAACATGATCAAGCAGGCACAAAAAATGCAGCAGGAAATGTTGCGTCTCCAGGGCGAAGTAGAAGCTCAGACATTCAAAGCGGCATCCGGAGGCGGTGCAGTGGAAGCAATGGTAAATGGTAAACAAGAACTACTCTCGATCCAAATTGCACCAGACGCCGTAGATCCTGATGATGTGGAAATGCTGCAAGATATGATTGTAGCTGCAGTAAACGAAGCGATGCGCAGTGCAAAAGCTGCTTTAAATGAAGCAATGCAAAAGTGTACAGGTGGTCTATCTGGTTTAGGGTTGGGCCTGTAAAAAGGAAGAGAAAAAAGACGGCTATTGGGCCGTCTTTTTTCTTCTGTTTGTCCCTTTTATTATCAATATGTGAATCCTATCATGTGACTCTTGACAAGGAATATCATGTGGAGTACAATGTTTCGCACAGTGAATAAATAACATCGTTAATTATTAAAAAATAAAGGGGGTGTGGACATGAGCGACCCTTTAAAGGGTGAAAAATCAAAGGCTATACATATCGAGTTGATGCGAGGAATTCATCGGCTGGGACAGTTGGGGCGAAAGCTATCTTTTCTGCCGTTATCCAGAGGGGAATATTGTATTCTCTGCTTATTATCTCACATGTCACGAGAAGGGAAACTGGTTTATGTATCTTATCTGGCATGTCACATGGAGGTATCGCCTCCAGCGATATCCCGATTGTTGCGGGGGTTGGAGAAGAAAGGCTATATTTCCAGAGAGACTGGAATCAAAGATCGGCGTAATACAATGGTATGTTTAACAGAGGCAGGTAAAGATATTCTTTCCCAGTCAGAAGAAGCGTTGCGTTGTTTTGTGGAAGATTTGATTTCTGCTTTTACAGAAGAAAAAACAAATCAGCTTATCGAGTTGATCAACGAACTGAGTCAATTGGCAGAAGAAAGGATAGGTGATGGCGCATGATACGCATTTTGCGTTATTTAAAAAACGCAAAGAGAGCGGTCTGTTTCATTTTTATTCTGTTGATCATTCAGGCCTACTGCGATTTGAAATTGCCTGAATATACATCGGAGATTGTGGACGTAGGAATTCAACAGAGTGGCATCGAGACAGCTGTTCCAGAAAAGATCCGAGAAGATACCCTTTGGGGCGTGAGCTTGTTTTTGGAAGAAAACGAGGCTGCTTTTGTTACGAGCCAGTATCAAGAGATATCAGATGGTGTTTATGAATTGATCGACGGAGCGGATCAGAAGCTGCTTCAGGAATGGATGCCAACACCTCTGGCTCTTTGCGCCTCTATTTCAGAGCAAATGGATCTTTCTACTTTGAAACAAATGGTAGAGTCTGGGGCAGCCAGTAAAGGGCAGTTTTTGGACATGAAAGAAGAGATGATTCGCCAGATGGGGGGAGACAGCTCTATGCTGGATCAAAAAGCCATTCTGGCAGTAAAAGAAGAATATGAAGCCCTTGGCATAGACCTTGGTGCCATGCAAACCTCCTATCTTCTTCGCAAAGGCGGTATGATGCTGGCACTGACCCTTGTGATGGTAGGTGCTGCGGTTCTGACTTCTCTTTTAGCGGCTCGTGCGGCAGCTGGTGTAGGCCGGGATTTGCGCAGCCGCGTATTCCGCAAAGTGGTCTCTTTTTCCAATGGAGAAATGACACGCTTTTCCACAGCATCTTTAATCACTCGAAGTACCAATGACATTCAGCAGATCCAAATGGTGTCGGTGCTGCTGCTGAGAATGGTGTCTTATGCCCCTATTTTAGGTATTGGCGGTGTGATCAAAGTACTGGGTACCAAAACAGGTATGGGCTGGATTATTTTGGTGGCTGTTGCAGTTATTTTTGTGGTGGTATTTACCTTAATGCGGATTACCATGCCAAAATTCCAAAAGATGCAATCCTTGGTGGACCGGCTCAATTTGGTTTCTCGTGAAATTCTAACCGGTATTATGCCCATTCGTGCTTTTGGCAGAGAACAGTATGAGGAAAAACGCTTTGGGAAAGCCAATCTGAATTTGATGAAAACCCAGCTCTTTACCAGCCGGATGATGAGTGTGATGATGCCTGCCATGATGCTTATTATGAACGGTATTACGATTTTGATCGTCTGGGCAGGTGCCCGGGGCGTGGACTTTGGTACATTGCAAGTAGGGGATATGATGGCCTTCATTACGTATACCATGCTGATTGTCATGTCCTTCTTAATGCTTACCATGGTTTCTATCCTGCTGCCCCGTGCAGGTGTTGCCGCACGTCGGATTGACGAGGTGTTGGCGGTAGAACCGGGTATTGAAGATAAGGAGCATGTACTAGATGATCAGCTGGATCAAGTAAAAGGTGTCCTTACTTTTGACCATGTGTCATTCCGTTTTCCAGAAGCGGAGAAAAATACGTTGGATGACATCAGCTTTACAGCCAAACCGGGAGAGACTACAGCTATTATTGGACCGACAGGCTGTGGTAAATCCACATTGCTCAACCTGATCGAACGATTCTATGATGTAACAGAAGGGAAGATCACCGTAGATGGTGTGGATATCCGTGACCTCTCCCAGAAGAAACTGCGGAGCTTTTTGGGATTTGTACCTCAGAAAGGGGTACTCTTTTCCGGTGATATTGCTTCCAATTTGAAGTTCGGCGGTGATGATATCACCGATCAGACCATGATACAGGCCGCAGAGATTGCCCAGGCCACAGAGTTTATTGAAGGAAAAGAGGGAAAGTACCAGAGTGCTATTGCACAAGGGGGAAGCAATGTTTCCGGTGGACAGAAACAAAGATTATCCATCGCAAGAGCCATTGCCAAACAGCCTAAGATTTTTCTCTTTGACGACAGCTTTTCCGCTTTGGACTATCGAACAGATGCCAACCTGCGCCGTGCTCTTTCTCAAGCGATTTCTGATGCCACAGTGATCATTGTGGCACAGCGAATCAGCACCATTTTACATGCGGACCAGATTCTGGTGCTGGAGGAAGGGAAATTAGTAGGCAAAGGTAACCATCAGACGTTGATGGAAACGTGTAGTGCGTATCAGGAGATTGCACGCTCCCAGCTCTCAGAAGAAGAATTGAAAGGGGGAAAAGGTGCATGAGCAATACGACAAGCAGACCCAGGAGACCGGTAGGCGGCTTTGGCGGCCACGGCATGGGCAACGGTGAGAAAGCCAAGGACTTCAAAGGCACCACACGGAAACTGCTTTCTTACATGGGACGATATAAGATTGGTGTTGCATTGGTTATTCTCTTTGCCATTTTAAGTACTATTTTTCTGATTGTGGGTCCCAAAATACTGAGTGGTGCCATCACCAATATCTTCAATGGCCTTGTTGGAAAGTTAGCCGGTACTGGCGGTATTGATTTTGCAGCCATTGGGGCAACGCTGCTTTTGCTATTAGGCCTATATCTACTTTCCTCTGCTTTTTCGTTTATTCAGGGATTCATCATGTCTGGTATTGCTCAGAAAATGAGTTTTCGTATGCGACGTGAGATTTCGGAAAAAATCAACCGTATGCCTCTTTCTTATTTTGAATCTAGGACAGTGGGGGAAGTGTTATCCCGAATCACCAACGACGTGGATACCATGGGCCAGAGCCTCAACCAGAGTATTACCCAGTTGATTACCAGTGTGGCTACAGTGATCGGTGTTTTGATTATGATGTTGACCATCAGCCCTTTGATGACTTTGATTGCCATTGTCATTTTGCCTATTTCTGTTGGGTTGATTGGTGTGGTTGTGAAACACTCTCAGAAATACTTCAGAGCGCAACAAGAGAAGCTGGGTGTGATCAATGGTCAGATTGAAGAGACGTATTCTGGTCATACTGTGATCAAGGCATTTGACCGGGAGGAGAAAACCATCTCTGAATTTGAAGAGACTAACGACCGCCTGTATGGTTCGGCGTGGAAATCCCAATTTCTCTCTGGCCTGATGCATCCTGTAATGGTCTTTGTAGGTAACTTGGGTTATGTAGGTGTAGCTGTTTTGGGTAGCGCCTTGGCCATTGCCGGAACCATTACAGTAGGCGATATCCAGGCATTTATCCAATATGTACGCAATTTCACCCAGCCGATCAACCAAATTGCCCAGGTGACCAACTTGCTCCAATCTATGGCGGCCGCCGCAGAGCGGGTGTTTGAGTTTTTAGAGGAAGAGGAAGAAGTGCAGGAAGTAGAGAATCCTATTCCGGCAGACAGCATTACAGGGCAGGTTACCTTTTCTCATGTGCGTTTTGGGTATGATCCGAAAAAACCAGTTATCCATGATTTCAGCTGTGAAGTGGAAAAAGGAAAGATGGTAGCCATTGTGGGTCCCACCGGTGCCGGGAAGACCACTATTGTAAAATTGCTGATGCGATTTTATGATGTGGACGATGGCAGTATCATGTTAGATGGCCATGATTTGCGAGAGTTTGCAAGACGCGATTTGCGCAGCGGCTTTGGCATGGTGCTTCAAGACACCTGGCTCTTTAGCGGTACGATCATGGAAAATATCCGTTATGGCCGGTTGGATGCCACAGATGAAGAAGTCATTGCAGCGGCAAAAGCTGCAAAAGTGCATCACTTTATCCAAACATTGCCAGAAGGATATCAAATGGAGCTGGGAGAAGAAGCTACCAATGTATCCCAGGGCCAGCGGCAACTATTAACCATTGCCCGGGCGATTTTGGCGGACAACAAGATCCTTATTTTGGATGAGGCCACCAGTTCGGTTGATACCCGAACAGAGGCTCAGATCCAAGAGGCAATGCAAAATCTGATGAAAGGTCGAACGAGTTTTGTCATTGCTCACCGGCTTTCCACTATCTTAGATGCTGATTTGATTCTGGTCATGCGAGACGGAGATATCGTGGAGCAGGGTACCCATGAAAGTCTGCTTCAACAAAATGGATTCTATGCTCAATTATATCAGTCTCAATTTGAGGAAGTTTCGTGATCAATCGATAGCGCGGATAAAAGAAGCGCCCTGCTTTGGCAGGGCGCTTTCTATAGATATAAGACTGATTATGCTTCTTCCTCTTCCCGGGGGAATTTAATTTTGTATTGTTCAATGGCGTTTTTGATGATTTCTTTGGCATCTGGTGCGTCCAGCACTTCATCCACAGCGGCTTTTTTCTTCTCCAGAGATTTGTAAACCGAGAAGAAATGAGACATTTCATTATATACATGGCGGGGCAGAGCAAAGATGCTGCGATAGCCGTTGTAAGTTGGGTCATCAAAGGGAATTGCGATGATTTTTTCATCGGCTCTTCCATTGTCCATCATTTTAATGACGCCAATGGGATAACATTTCACCAAAGTCAGAGGATGAATGGCTTCGGAACAAAGCACAAGAACGTCCAGAGGGTCATAATCGTCTGCATAGGTGAGGGGGATAAAACCATAGTTGGCAGGGTAATGGGTAGAAGTGTACAAAATACGGTCTAAAATCAAAAGACCAGTACTTTTGTCTAATTCATATTTGTTTTTGCTCCCTTTGGGAATCTCGATGACCGCATGAAACGAATCAGGTGTAATCCGTGCAGGGTCCATGTCATGCCAAATGTTCAATTTCTATTCTCCTTTATCATTCGTAGTTCACGCCTTACTGTATCATTGGGATATGGGGAAGTCAATCGGGAAAAAAGCTCAATTTCTTTCTGCATTCCAGATGGTTTTTTAGAAACTTTAGCCAAAAAGAGGGTGAACCTTCGCTTAAGAAGGGGAGAAGTGAGCTATTTTGGCTGGCGGAAAAACTTAAAAAAGAGAAAGGATGAAAAAAGAGTTGCAATTTTCGATCCATTGCCGTATACTGTACATAGTTTCTTTTTTTCGTTGAAATGGAAGAAACAAATGATTAACGTAACAGGAGAGACCCATTGATGCAACGAAGATGTGCTATAGATCTTGTATCTTTCTTTTTCTTTATGAACCGTTGCCAGTTTTTTGGTAACGGTATCTTCGCTTGCATACAAGATGGAATGAATGGGTAACTCCACAACAGCTGGACAGGATGAAAAACATCAAGAGGCTCATTGATTGCATCACCAATCAATGGGCCTATTTTTTATGAAAAAGGAGTGTTTTATTATGGTTATTGTCATGAAACCAGGCGTCAGTGAAGAAGAAATTCAGAAATTAGTGGTACGTTTTCAGGATATGGGTATGGATGTTGGCATTACCAATGGTGTGGGATGCAGTATTTTGGGCTTGGTAGGAGATACCACTCAGGTGGATATGGGCAAGATCTCCCTCAACCCCAATGTGGATCGTGTGATGCGTGTTCAGGAACCCTATAAAAAGGCCAATCGAAAATTCCACCCAGAACCCACCATTGTCCACGTGGGCAACACCCAAGTAGGCGAAGGAGGAATGACAGTGATTGCCGGCCCCTGTTCGGTGGAATCGGCACAACAGATCACAGAAGTTGCCAAATCTGTCAAAGCATCTGGCGCTGCCATGCTGCGGGGTGGCGCATTCAAACCTCGTACGTCTCCCTATTCCTTCCAGGGCATGGAAGTGGAAGGTTTAGATTTGCTGTTGGAAGCCAAAGCAGAAACAGGTCTACCTATTGTCAGTGAAATTATGTCTCCCAAACTTTGCGAGATTTTTGAAGAGAAGGTGGATGTGGTTCAAATTGGTGCTCGGAACATGCAGAATTTTGATCTATTAAAAGAAGTGGGCAAGATGTCCAAGCCGGTACTGCTCAAACGAGGTCTTGCTAACAGCTATGAAGAGTGGATTATGTCTGCGGAATATATCCTTGCCGGTGGCAATCAAAACGTCATTTTGTGTGAGCGCGGCATCCGCACGTTTGAAACCTATACGCGAAACACTTTGGATGTTTCCGCCATTCCAGCTATTAAAAAAATGAGCCATTTGCCGGTGGTGGTAGATCCATCCCATGCAGGTGGAGCAAGTTGGCTGGTAGAACCGCTTGCTATGGCTGCCATAGCTGCCGGGGCAGACGGTCTGATGATCGAAGTTCATAACGATCCCATCCATGCCAAATGTGATGGGCAACAGTCCCTTACTCCAGAGCAATTTGGTGCTCTGATGGCCAAAGTAGAGGCAATGACTCAGCTTTTGGGAAAGCAGGTCAACCATTGATTTCCCAAGGGACAGGCAGACAAAAGAGAAAGGGATGGAAGATATGAAAACATTACATGTGGATTTGGGGCGAAGAGCCTATGATATCTTCATTGAACGAGGCATCCTGAAAGAGGCAGGGCAATATCTGCGCTCTCTTGTCAAAGGGAATCGGATCGCTGTGATCACTGATGAAATCGTTGCGCCTTTTTATGGCGCCATGGTACTTTCCAGCTTGGAATCGGCAGGATTTCATGCCCGTCTCATTGTGATCCCGCCAGGTGAAAAAAGCAAGAGTATCTCCATGCTGGAAACGGTATATGATCAGCTGATGGAATTTGGTCTGACTCGCCAAGATACTGTGGCTGCATTGGGCGGTGGTGTGGTTGGTGATCTAGCTGGTTTTGCTGCTGCAACAGTGTTGCGAGGCGTGCCCTTTGTCCAACTTCCTACCACTCTGTTGGCTCAGGTAGACAGTTCTGTAGGTGGTAAAGTGGCGGTCAACCTCAAAGCAGGCAAAAACCTGGCAGGTGCCTTTTATCAGCCTCGGGTGGTTTTGATGGATCCCAACTGTCTTGATACCCTTCCCAAAGGTATTTTATCGGATGGTATGGCAGAAGTGATCAAATATGGTGCCGTGTTCGATGAATCCCTGATACGGCTGTTGGAGCAAGCAGACGGCATTGCCGGTTTGCGTCCCCATATGGAAGAACTGCTCTATCGCTGCTGTGACTGGAAGCGCAGCGTTGTGGTAGAAGACGAGGAAGATCAGGGCAAGCGGATGCTCCTCAATTTCGGTCATACATTGGGTCACGCATATGAAGTGACGTATCACTACGAAACGTATCCCCATGGCCAGGCAGTGGCTGCCGGAATGTGCTGTATTGCACGGATGCAGGAGCAGGCAGGCACTCTTTCTTCCGCAGAGGCCCGACGTTTGGAACGTCTGGTTTCTCTTTATGATCTCCCCACTGAAATTCCATGCCCTTTGGAGGCATATGGTGCTGCTGTAACAAAAGATAAAAAAGGAAGAGGTTCCGAGATTACCATGGTATTATTGGAGCGTTTGGGGAAAGGGATGCTTGTCCCTATGGAAACAGAGGCTTTGCTTCATTGGATTGAAACGGTGGAACAGCCACGGCTCCAAGTAGCCAAGGAAGCCAAACAGGACAAAGGCAGCCATACAGCAAAGGAGGAAAAAGTATGATAGCGAAGCTGACTTCTGCCCTGTTGAAGGGCGATGTGACACCGCCGCCATCCAAGTCTCAGGCCCACCGGGTTGTGATTGCGGCAGCTCTTGCAAAAGGTGAGAGCCATATTACGCCACTCTCTCTTTCCATGGATATCAAGGCAACTCTAGGTGCAGTTACAACTTTGGGTGCATCGTATGACCCGGAAAGAGAGACGGTGACAGGCATGGGTGGCTGTCTGTTCCCCAAAGATGGCCAGTACAAGATCAACTGTGAAGAATCGGGTTCCACATTGCGTTTTATGATTCCTATTTCGCTGGCAGTGGCAGGGGGTGCTGTATTTTCCGGGAAAGGGCGACTGATGCAGCGGCCCCAGGAACCTTATTTCAATATATTCCGGGAAAAGGGGATCTTCTATCAGCAGGAAGGGGATACCCTTACCGTGCGAGGGGAATTGCAATCTGGCGTGTATCGCCTGCCTGGGGATGTGTCGTCTCAATTTGTGACAGGATTGCTTTTTGCCCTTCCGCTCCTTTCAGGAGATAGTGAAATTGAGATTACAACGCCTCTTCAGTCCCAAGACTATGTAGCGATGACTTTGGAAGTGCTGGAAGGATTTGGAATCCAGGTGTGGCAAGAAGAGATGCAGCATTTTTGGATCAAAGGCAGGCAGCATTATCAGGCCACGTCCTGGGAAGTGGAAGCAGATGCTTCTCAAGCGGCCTTTTTTGCAACGGCAAGAGCGCTTCACCATCCGGTGACCATTTTGGGTCTTGATCCAGAGAGTAAGCAGGGGGATA
>CAWVKD010000066.1:0-41430 GCA_963929765.1 Clostridia bacterium
AATTGTCTTGCCTGGGAACAAATCAAATAAGCGGTGTTATAATAATCGGGGATGAAGAGAACATCTGGATTTTTGCTGGCAATATTGGTAAGCTGAGCGTTAAAGTCGACGTCACCTTTTGCATATCCTTCTGTTGCAACAATAGAGAGACCCAGCTCTTGAGCCTTAGCTGTAAAAGATTCCATCAAGCCGGTAGAATATGCATCTGATGTGTTGTAAATGATGGCAGCTGTACTGACTTTCAGTTCATCTTTAGCAAAGGATGCCATAGTGCCACCCTGGAATGGATCTTCAAAGCAAGCACGGAAGAAATTGCTTCCATATGTTGTAACATCCGGATGCGTTGCAGAAGCTGTGATACAGGGCATATTATCTGCAACGGATTTTTGTGCAACACCAAATGTGGGGCTACTGGTAACAGGACCGATGATAGCAACAACCTGGTCGGATGTGACTAATTTGTTGTAAGCATTCAGAGCTTCTGTAGCATCGCCCTTATCATCATAAATGACAAGCTCAACTTGTTTGCCATTGAGTCCGCCGGCTTCATTGAACTGCTTGGTATACAACTTCACACCATTGTTCACAGCAGTACCATAGACGGCTACATCGCCAGTAAGCGGTGCAATCACGCCAATTTTGATGTTGTCAGATGAGGTTGAGCTGGTGCCGTTGTCGCTGGGTGCAGCACTAGTGTTGGGCTCTGCACTCGTTGGGGTTTCGTTGCTATTGCCGCAAGCTACCAATGTGGTAAAGCAGAGCGCCAAAGCAAGAACCAGCGCAAAAATGCGAGACTTTTTCATGCTATTTCCTCCAATTTTTTAAATTTACGGAACAAGTCCGCAGAGCAATGAGACATGTTGACAATTATACAGTTAGAACGAAAAATTGTCAACCTCTTTTCCGCCCAAAAGTGCAAGAAAGGGGTAATATTTGTGTTTTTTTGTTCATTTTGCTGATCAATTGTACTGCTATATCAAACAGCCACCATTTGGACTAATAACTTGTCCAGTGATAAAATCAGAAGCGTGTGAAGCCAAGAAAAGATAGGTTTGTGCAATGTCTTCAGGTCTTCCTAGGCGTTCCAGTGGTGTGTCCAGGCGAAATGTTTCCAGAGCATCTGCATCGATGCCAGCAAGCATGTCTGTTTGAGTAGCGCCTGGTGCGACGCAGTTGACGCAAATGCCAGAAGGACCTAGCTCTTTTGCCAAAGCTTGTGTGAGACCAATTACAGCAGCTTTTGATGCAGAATAAGCCGCCTCACAGGAAGCTCCTGATATGCCCCAAATGGATGATGCTGTCATAATTTTTCCAGCTTTTCGATGAATCATGCCAGGCAGGACTGCTTGGCATGTATGGAAAATACCATCTACATTCACCGCAAAGATAGAGTGCCAATCTTCTTCTGTGAAATCAGTGAATAGTCCATAATTGGCAATACCTGCATTGCATATCAGAATGTCAATTTGCTTGTATGAATGCAACACTTTGTCAACCATTTCAAAGACTTCGTCTCGTTTGGAAACGTCTGCATGTACCGCCATGGCGGTGTGTCCTTCTGCGGTTAGTTCCTGTACTAGGTCATAGGCAGCCTGTTTGCTCTTGTGATAATTGACAGCCACTTGATATCCTGCTCGGGCAAATAGGCGGGCAGTGGCCCGCCCGATGCCTCGAGAAGCGCCGGTAATTAAAACCGTTTCTTTCATTTCTGTATGGTCCTTTCCGTTAGGGGAATGTGCCAGATTGTGCTGGCGTATGTTCGAATACTGCGATCAGCGGCAAAGATGCCTGATTGGGCAATGTTATGCAGAGCCATTTGATTCCATAATAGGGGATTTTGATATGTTTGCTCCAGCTTTTGGTGAGCTTTTACATAGGAATCAAAATCAGCGAGAAGCATATATTCATCTGCTGGCCCAGATTCACCGATTAAAAGACGATTCACGATTTCATGATAAGACACTCCATCACCAAATCCTTTTGTCAAATATTCTAGTACCCGCTTCAACGCGTCATTATGATTATAATAGGTATAGGGATTATAGCCTTGTTGTTTCTTTTGAGTTACTTCGTCTGCTGTGAGGCCAAAAAGGAACATATTTTCATCGCCTACTGCTTCATGCATTTCAACGTTGGCACCGTCTAGTGTTCCAATGGTGAGAGCCCCATTCATCATAAATTTCATATTACCTGTACCGGATGCTTCCTTTCCCGCAGTGGAAATTTGTTCGGATACTTCAGAAGAGGGAATCAGTTTTTCTGCCAGAGATACACGGTAATTTTCCAAGAAAAATACTTGCAGTTTGTCTTTGCAACAGGGATCTGCATTGATTTTGTCAGATAAGCTACAAATCAGACGAATAATCTGTTTGGCAATATAGTAGCCGGGTGCAGCTTTTGCCCCAAACAAAAAGGTACGTGGAACCATATCAAACGAAGGATCATTTCGTAATCGATCATAAAGATATAGGATGTGTAAGGCATTGAGAAGCTGCCGCTTATATTCATGAAGCCGTTTGACTTGAACATCAAAAATGGCATGAGGGTTGAGTGTAATGTGGTATTCTTTTTGTACGAAGGAAGCAAAATCCAATTTATTTTGCTGTTTGATTCTTCCAAGCTCTTCTAGAACAGAAGGATCTGATGAAAAGCGCTCTAATTCCCGCAGACGGTCCGGCTGTAGCAAATAGGCATCGGACCCTGTCAGAGAGCAAATGAAATGGTGGAGACGGGGATTGGACTGGGAAAGCCAGCGCCGATGATCGATGCCATTTGTTACGTTGAAGAACTTTTGCGGCATCATACGATAGGCACTTTGGAATGTATCTCGTTTTAAAATTTGGGTGTGCAGAGCGGAAACACCATTTACAGCGAAACAAGCCGCAATACATAGATTTGCCATACGAACTTCATTATTCCATACAATTGCCATTTCCTGCACCTTGCTTGGATCTCCCTGGAAGAAATGATGGACATCTTGGCAAAAACGACGGTTTATTTCGCAAAGGATTGCAAAAATGCGAGGTAAAAGAGTTTCAAAAAGACGTTGTGGCCACCGCTCTAAAGCCTCTGCAAGGACAGTATGGTTGGTATATGCAATGGTTTGTGTCACAATATCCCAAGCGCTGTCCCAATCGTATCCTTCTATGTCCAGTAAAATGCGCATGAGTTCTGGAATTGCAATGGCAGGATGGGTATCGTTGATTTGAATCACGTGTTTTTCATGGAAGTTACGCAACGTGCCATATTGGGCGCGGTGTTTTCTTGTAATAGACTGAATTGTAGCGGATACAAAAAAGTATTGTTGTTTCAAACGAAGCGATTTTCCCTCATAATGATTGTCATCTGGATACAATACTTTGGCAATGACTTCTGCCATTGCTTGTTGTTCTACAGCTTTTAAATAATCGCCACGAGAATAAAGCGACATATCAACAGGAACAGGTGATTTGGCGTCCCAAAGCCGTAATGTATTGACTTGGTTTGTATGATATCCTGAAATGTTCATATCTTTTGGAATGGCAAGTACAGTGGTAGGGTTTTCAAGAGAGATATGCAACTTTCCGTTTTCCCAGTACTCTTTTACCGTTCCTCCAAACTGAACTTCTTCTACTTCATCCATTTTTGGAATAAGCCAAACATCACCTCGTTCCAGCCAGTTGTCAGCCAGCTCTACCTGTTGGCCATCGATGATTTTTTGCTTGAAAATCCCCAATTCATAGCAGATAGAATACCCGGTTGCAGGGATTCCTAAGGTTGTCATACTGTCCAAGTAACAAGCAGCAAGCCGTCCCAATCCACCGTTTCCAAGGCCGGCATCTGGCTCGGTTTCTAGAATATCTGTCAAACGGTAGCCAAGGTCAGAAAGCGCTTCTTGGAGCGGTTCCAACACACCTAAATTATAGGCATTTTTAAGGAGAGAGCGACCAAGCAGAAATTCCAAAGAGAGATAATGAACTTGACGTTTTTCTTGAGGATGAACTGGACTATTACTTTTACGTTGGGTTTCTGATAAAATGTCACGCAAAACAAGTGCTGATGCTTTGAATAGATGCACCTCATTGGCTTCTGACACTTCACGGCCAAAATGGTGGCGCAACTTAGCGATCAATGCTTTTTTCATGATTTGTTTGGTATAAGTTGGCATGATATCTTGATCTCCTTTGATGCTGATAGCGGCTTGCGGCTTACTGTAGGATTCTCGAATAAATATCCAGATATTCCTTTGCAGACTTATTCCAGGAAAAATCAGTGTTCATATCTCGTTTTACCAATGTATGCCAAACTTCCTGGTTTTGATAAAGTGCAACAGCCTGACCAATAACATGAAGCATATCGTGGGCATTGTAGTCAGTAAACGTAAAGCCGTTTCCTTCGCCGGTAAATTGATTGTAAGGCGCAACTGTATCTTTGAGTCCTCCTGTTTCCCGCACGATGGGGAGGGTGCCATAGCGCATGGCGATCATTTGTGATAAACCACAAGGCTCACTTTTGGAAGGCATCAAAAGGAGATCTGATCCTGCGTAGATATTCATTGCAAGGCCCGAAGAGTACATAATATTGGCAGATAGGCGAGAAGGGTATTGCCGTTGAGCATTCAAAAATGTCTGTTCAAATTGCCAGTCTCCTCGTCCTAAAATAACCAGCTGGATGTTCATTTCCATGATTTGTGGGAGAACAGCAGTTACAAGATCGAGACCTTTGTGAGGTACCAAACGGGACACACAAGAAAGAATGGGAACCTTAGGGTCAATGTTCAGCCCCAATGCACGCTGCAATTCCTGTTTGTTACAAGCTTTTCCAGACAGATTATCCGCTGTATAGGTTTGACATAGAGCAGGATCTGTAGCTGGATTATATAGGTCAGTGTCAATACCATTTAAAATGCCCTGGAATTTATAAGAATTGGCGGAAAGGATTCCTTCCATACCATGGGCATAAAAGGCATAACGCAACTCGTGAGCGTACGTGGGACTAACGGTAGTGATAAAATCAGATGTGCAAATGGCACCTTTTAGTAGAGAAATATCACCATAGTACTCCATAGTACCATTGTTATACCAATAGTCAGGGAGACCAAATAAATCTCCCAATGTTTCTTTTCCATATCGTCCCTGATATTCCACGTTATGGATGGTAAATACAGTACGAATGGAAGCAAGGGTGGAATTTCGATTACCATCTTCTTTCAGATAGACAGGAATAAGAGCCGTTTGCCAGTCATTGCAATGAACAATGTCAGGTTTCCATCCCAATCGGGGAATGCATTCTACTACGGCCCGGCAAAAATAGCCAAACCTCTCTCCATCATCGTAATGCCCATAAAGCTCACTGCGATGGAAATAATGTTCATTATCAATAAAATAATAAGTAATTCCATCTTTTTCCAGAGAAAACAGGCCACAATACACAGAGCGCCAAGCAAGGGTAACGTTGAAATGGAATAAAAATGTCATTTGCTCTCGCCAATTGGCACCTATGGCGCCATAAAGTGGCAAGATCACTCGGATATTTACACCTGCCTGTTGAAGAGCAAGGGGCAAGCTACCGGCAACATCGGCAAGACCACCAGTTTTAATAAAAGGAGCTACTTCAGATGCGGCAAATAAAACGTTCAAAATGATCATCTCCTTTGCTGGAATTAAACAGATTGACCTTTTGCCAAGATAAGAGGATAGCTTTCATGACTCATGAGCATTCGCCCAGGGTGAACAGTTACACTCTTATCTGCAATGACACAGCGTAAAGAGGCGTTTTCGCGAATACAGGTGTCTTGCATCAAAATACAGTTTTCCACATTGGTACCCTTTTCAATTCGCACACCCCGGAACAGAATGCTGTTTTTTACTGTCCCTTCGATGATGCATCCGTCTGCGACCAAGGTGCCGGCTGCTTGGGCATCTGGGCCGTAATAGGTAGAAGGATCCCAACGATCCTTTGTACGAATAGGACGGTCAGTTCGAAAAAGAGAGGCACGAACTTCTGGGTCAAATAGTTCCATGCTTTTTGCGAAGTAAGTCGTTTTCGATTGAATGCGGGCGGCATATCCATCGTAGAAACAAGGTGAAATGGATAGAGATTGACCCATTCCCAAAAGAACATCTCGACTGAAGCTGGTTAGGTTATGAGACATGCAATAGTCGGTCAAATTCAAAAGCAATGATTTGGATAAGATGTAGATGTCCAGTGATTCGCAATTGGTTGGTTTTCGTCCACCACAAAACACATCGGAAACAAGTCCATTAGAACCAATGGAAAAATAAGTTGCATTCTCTGAGGCAGCAATGGGGTTGTGGGTGCAAACAGCGGTGATGTCAGCGCCGCTTTTTAAATGGGATTCAAAAAACTGGGCAATGGGGAGGTTAGCCACTAAATCACATGTGGATAAAATAACATATTCTTGTCGAATCTGCTGTAAATATGTATAAACGCCACCCAATGCTTCCATTTCGCCTCGGAATTCTCCGCTTCCTCGTTTTTTAGCATAGGCAAAGGGTGGAAGAATTTTAAGTCCACCCCATTTCCGGCTCAAATCCCAAGCCTTGCCTGAGCCTAAATGATCCAGAAGAGACTGATAGTTTTCGTGCATTAAAACACCCACGTCGGTAATGCCTGCATTGACGAAACTGGATAATATAAAATCAATGATCCGGTACTGCCCTCCATAAGGAATGGAGGCGATGGTGCGATGTTCTGTTAATTCTCGTAGATGGGGATTTGATTGATACGTAAATAAAATGCCATGCAAATTGTTCATATCTGTTCCTCCTCCTCGTTGCTCTCCAGCATCGCCTTTGGCGGAACGACTTGATGTTCTGGAATGGAAACACCAGAACCAAGCACAGCAACACCCCAGTCATCTGGAGAAACGTTACAAGGTGCGGCACCAATTTTAGCACCTTGGCCAATATGGGTATTTTCTGCCAAGATAGAATATTCTACCACAGCATCTTTTTCCACCACCGTGCCGGGCATTAAAATGGAGTATCGTATTTTTGCACCTTCCGCTATCGAAACAGAGTGGAACAAAACAGAATTTTCCACTTTCCCATGCACTTCGCACCCACTTGCAATAAAGGAATGAGATAATTTTGCTGTCTGCCCGATGACATGAGGGGGTAATGTGGATGTGCGGCAATAAATAGGCCAGGACTTGTCAAATAATTGTACACCAGAATTTACAGAAAGGAGTTCCATATTGGCATCCCAAAAGCTGACTATGGTGCCAACATCCTTCCAATATCCAGAAAAACGATAAGCGGCCATAATTTCTCCGGCGTTTAACATAGCAGGAATGACATCGCCGCCAAAATCATTGGATGAATTTGGATTGTTCTCATCTGCGATCAAATACTCCCGCAATTTACTCCAAGTGAAGATATAGATACCCATAGAGGCTAGATTGCTTTTGGGTTGTTTTGGTTTTTCTTCAAATTCGTAAATGATATCGTTTTCATTTACATTCATAATACCAAAACGAGAAGCTTCTTCATATGGTACCTCCAAGACAGAAATGGTACAGGCGGCTCCTGTTTCTTTGTGGCGGGCGAGAAGATTGGAATAATCCATTTTATAGATGTGGTCCCCACTTAAGATCAAAACGTAATCTGGATCGTACATGGAAATGAAACCCATGTTTTGATAGATGGCATTCGCTGTTCCCTTGTACCAAGTGCCTTTGGATCCTTCCTTTACATAGGGAGGTAAAATGTGAACGCCACCAACAGTCCGGTCTAAATCCCAAGGCTGTCCAATGCCGATATAATTGCTCAGCTCCAAGGGCTGATATTGGGTTAAAACGCCAACGGTATCAATGCCAGAATTCACGCAGTTGGAAAGAGGGAAATCAATAATGCGATATTTTCCGCCAAAGGGGACAGCGGGTTTTGCTACTTTGCTGGTAAGGGCATAAAGACGGCTGCCTTGTCCGCCGGCGAGAAGCATGGCAATACACTCTTTTTTCATATGTTTCCTCCCTTTTTAAGACGATGGGTGTGCTCTAATTCTGTATGATTCAAATTGCGGTCAGAGATAGGTGCTTTGGCGATGTTTTTATTGTTTTCTTTTGTGGTTCTTTTTTTGGCTTTTTTACGTGGAAAACGTTTTTTCAGTTGGAAAAAGACGGCAGATAAAGGTGGAAGATCCACCGTAAGAGAGTATTCCTGTCCATGACAAGGAATTTCTTCTGTTGAGAGAAGGGAAGAATTCAAATAGCCATTTCCTCCAAATTCTTCTCGATCTGTGTTGAACAGTTCGATGTATTGCCCTGCTTCCGAAACGCCCAATCGATATCCATCCCGATGTACAGGGGAAAAGTTACAGAGAAAAAGTAGAGGTTCTCCTTTGTGTCCACGACGCAGAAAAGCAGCAGTATTTCCAAATGTATCATCTGCACAAATCCAGGAAAATCCCTTCCAGTCAAAGTCAATTTCCCAAAGAGCAGATTGCTCCAGATAAAACTGGCCGATTGCTTTAAAGAAAGCCTGCAATTTTTGGTGTTCTGGCAGCTCCAGTAAGTGCCAGTCCAAAGATTGGGCAAAATTCCACTCTGCGATCTGTCCAAATTCTGATCCCATAAATAATAATTTTTTTCCAGGATGTGCCAGCATATAGGCATAAAACACTCGGACGCCAGCCATTTTTTCCTCCATGTTTCCAGGCATTTTCCCAATGAGAGAGCCTTTCATATGGACAACTTCATCATGAGAAACCGGAAGAAGGAAATTTTCAGAGAAAGCATACATCAGAGAAAAGGTTAGATCCTTGTGATTGAATTGCCGAAAGTAAGGGTCCAGCTTACAATAATGAAATATGTCATTCATCCAGCCCATATTCCATTTGATATTAAATCCAAGCCCACCGGTGTCAACAGGGTGGCTAACACCGGGCCAAGCAGTAGACTCTTCCGCGATCATCAGGATATCCGGAAAAAGGCCAAATACAGTCTGGTTGATCTGCTGCAAGAGAGAAATGGCTTCCAAATTTTCTTTTCCACCATATCGATTGGGGCGCCAATTCCCATTGGAGCGGCCGTAATCCAGATAGAGCATGGAAGCAACAGCATCCACTCGCAATCCATCAATATGGTACTGTTCCAGCCAAAAGCGGGCAGAAGAGGTAAGAAAAGAGCGAACTTCGCCCCGCCCATAGTCAAAGACCCTTGTGCCCCAATCTACGTGTTCTTGTAATGTGGTATCTCCATATTCATAACAAGGAGCACCGTCGAATTCCATAAGGCCGTGAGCATCCTTTGGAAAGTGAGCAGGGACCCAATCTAAAATAACGCCGATTCCTGCTTGATGACATTCATCGATGAGATACATCAAATCATGAGGTGTACCGAATCGGGAAGTAGCAGCAAAATATCCGGTACATTGATATCCCCAGGAGTCATCCAAAGGATGCTCTGTTAATGGCAAAAATTCTACATGAGTGAATCCCATTTCTTTTACATAAGGAATCAGCCAGGCAGCTACATCTCGATAGCTGAGAAATTCGCCTTCCCCTGTTCGCCGCCAGGAACCCAAATGAACTTCGTAAATGGCAAGAGGATGGTCATATACGAGATGGGTCTTGCGATAGGAAAACCATTCAGTATCGTGCCATTCATATCCATCCAGTCTATATAGCTTTGATGCTGTATATGGTCTTGTTTCGGCGTGAAAAGCGTAAGGATCTGCTTTTTCCAATTGAACCCCATCTTTGGTTTCCAAAGCATATTTATATGCATCATATTGTTGAACATTCGGAATAAAGGTGAACCAGATGCCAGGCTCTTCCTCTTCCATAGGATGGACATTGGCTGTCCATTGATTGAATGAGCCGATGACAGAAACGGACACAGCATGTGGTGCCCAAACACGGAACCATGCTCCATCTGCTGTTAGATGTCCACCCATGATTTCATGAGCCAAGCTATTGGTTCCCTGATGAAAAGACAACATAGCATGGGAAGAAGGAGGTCCTATTTGCTTCATAATACAGCTCCTATTCTGGTTTTTTGTTTGGACAATATAATCAATTTTATTATATCACTAAAGCGAGGAAGTCTCAATCATTGGAAAGAAAGTGTATTACCAGAAATCTACATGAAAAGATTCCGAAAATTAGCCATTCCTTCCTACACAAAAGATGCTTCTTCCCTTTTCTATGACATCTTTAGGTTTTTTTTGAGGGATAACGACAGGATACCTAAAATAGAAAGGAAGAAGATCGTTATCCAAAGAAGAACGGCAGAACAGCGAATGCTGTTCTGCCGTTAGGAAACTACAAGGTATGATGCTGGGAAAAATATTCTTTTGTCTGTTCTACGTTGTGAGCGATTTCTGCTGTTAATTCGTCCAAAGACGAAAATTTTTGTTCCGGCCTCAAAAAATGATAAAATTCCAAACGGACCATTTCATCATATAGATTACCTTCGAAATCCAACAGAAAACTTTCCACAGAAATACGATCCTCATCGTCAACAGTAGGACGAATCCCCACATTTGTGACAGCAGGACAGGAAGAGCCGTCAGAGAAAAATACTTTTGTGACGTAAACGCCAAAAGCAGGGTAAAGTAACGATTCCTCACATTGTATATTGATGGTAGGAAATCCCAATGTCTTGCCCAGCTTTTTTCCATGGACTACCCGACCAGATAGAACATGAGGGTGTCCCAGAAAGAAAGCAGCACGATCCATTTCTCCCTGTGCGACCAAGGTGCGAATATAGGAAGAACTAACCGTTGTATGATCTAATTCAATTTTTGGTATAATGGTACAGCCAATACCAAGAGCATGACATTTTTCCTCTAAGCGATGGGGGTTACCTTCCCCTCGATACCCAAAATGAAAATCATGGCCTGCCACGAGATAAACAGCATTGCAGTCTCGAATCAAAAAATCAGTAATGAAAGTTTCCCAAGGCATCCGCATCATTCGTTCATCAAAATGAGCAAAAATGACTTCATTGATTCCAAATAAACGACGCATCAAATCAGCACGATCGGTTTTGGAATTCAGTAGAGGAACAGGCTGACCAACCGTGAGTGTTTCTGGATGTACGTCAAATGTGACAACAGCAGGGGAAATGTTCATCTCCTGTGCTATACGCACAGTTTCGTTTAAAAGTGCGGCGTGACCCAGATGTACGCCATCAAAAAATCCAAGAGCAATCACTCGTTTCTGTTCTGTTTCCAATTGTTCACACCTCATAAAAACTTTTGATAGACTTGAGCAAAGTACGGGAGCCCTGTTGCTCCAATGTGCCGAGCAAAAGAAATTCTCCTGTTTCGCCATCATAAGCGCGATAAATCCCGGGAGTGGTATTTTCAATGGGGACGGAAGCGCCATTACGGCATTTTTTTGTAAGAGAGGGGGGCACGTCCAAGGAGGGATATTCTAAAAAGCACTGATCCACAGGCAAGAGGAAATCAAAGTTTTTATTGTCTGCCAGCTTTTGTTCCACTTGCTCCAGGGAAACGGCTTGTTCTATGGTAAAACAAGAAGATCGTATTCTCTGAAGAGAATACATGCTACCACCACAACCAAGAGCCCGTCCAATATCATGACACAGCGTGCGAATATAAGTGCCTTTGGAACAGACAATTCGCAAAAGATAGTCAGATTTGTTACATTGCTCCAATAATTCTAAAGTGTGAATAGTGATAGCACGAGGCTCACGTATTACTTCTTTCCCACGACGTGCAAGCTCATATAATTTTTTCCCATTTTGTTTGATTGCCGAATACATAGGTGGAATCTGCTGTAAATTGCCCCGAAAAGCGCAAAGCACTTGTTCCAAAGAAGCTCGATCTGATTCTACAGGTCTTGTTTCCAGAATAGTACCGGTACAGTCCTGGGTATCAGTGCAAATGCCCAAACGCAAACCTGCGACATATTCTTTGGTCCCGTTCATCACAAATTCAACAGCTCTTGTTGCTCTTCCAACGAAGATAGGCAATACACCTGTTGCCATTGGATCTAATGTTCCCCCATGACCAATTCGTCTTTCCTTCAACAGGCGTCGTAAACGTGCAACAACATCGTGAGATGTCCAGCCGGCAGGTTTGTCTATAACGATAATACCGTTGGGCATAATTACCTCCCTGTCATGTCTTGATGGGGACGACCAAGAACTTCACGAATGGCATCCAGCAGGGCTTTTTTTGCCTTTTCTACAGGATATGGCATGGTACAGCCGGATGCAGCAGCATGACCACCACCGCCAAAAATGGCACATACAGTAGATGCATTAAGGTATGATGGAGTTGTACGCAAAGAAATTTTTGTGGTTCCGTCTTCCTGCTCCCGGATGGTGGCAGCAACTTCCACTCCCTCAATTCGACCTGGAATATCTGCCAGATCTTCTGCATCATCCTCTGTTGCACCAACTTCATCTAAAAGCGCACGAGTTACCGCTGAAATAGCGATGGTGCCATTGTCAAAAAACGACATGGAAGAAACAAGTTTTGCTTCTAAGTGCATACGCCGCAGAGATTTGGTTCGAAAGTGCAGACGATTGACTGTTTGATAATCAATGCCGCTGTTCATAAGCGCACCTGCAATAAAGTGCGTTTGCCCAGTGGTGTTGCTATACTGGAAACAACCTGTATCTGTTGCAATAGCCATGTAAATGGGAAGAGCAAATGGGGGAGAGATGGTTTCATTACATGCCAGTGCAATACGATAGATCAATTCTCCACATGCAGCACAAGAAGGATCTACGCAGCAATCCTTAGCATATCCTTCATAAGAAGGATGATGGTCGATAGCCAAATCAATGCTATCACGATACGCTTCGCCGTTGACTTGAAGGAGAGAAAGGGAAGCCGTATCTACAGAGATCACATAGGATGGAGTGAATGTTTCGGGCGCCAAGTAGGGAGAAAGGTATGGCGCCAAATGGCGTGTTGCGCCAGGGTTGGGAAGGACATAAGCTGTTTTTCCCATTTGACGAAGCAGGGCACAGAGACCAGCAGCACAACCGATGGTGTCACCATCTGGTCGAAGATGGGTTAGAATGAGAATGGAATCCTGCGTTCGTAAAATGGTGGCCACTTGTTGGTCTGTCATCATGAATATTTGCTCCTTTTCTCACGCATGAACTTTATTGCGACTGATGAAGTGCAATTAGTTGGATTCCTGTTCTTTTTCCTCGATTTGCTTTAATATCTCAAATACATGGGCACCCTTGTCAATGGAATCATCCAATGCAAATACCAGTTCTGGGACATACCGTAATGCAAGTGCATTGCCTAATTCACGGCGCAGCCAGCCAGATGCGGATTTCAGACCTTTCAGCACTTCTTTCGACCGCTCTTTTTCCAATGCACTGACAAATACCTTTGCATAACGCAGATCCGGTGTAGCTTCTACAGCGGTAATGCTAACCACTCCTTGCACGCGTGGATCTTTCATTGCGCGAAGTAGACGGGAAAGTTCACGTGTTAATTCTTCGTTGATTCTACCAATTCGATTGCTGCTCATACTTCCTCCAAATCATAACAGGCCATATTCCTGTATGAATGTGACAGAGACGCTTACCAGCAAATGAGCTGGTAAGCGTATGTTTATACTTCGATTTGCTCCATAACAAAGGCTTCAATGATATCGCCTTCTTTAATGTCACTGTATTTTTCGATGCCAATTCCGCATTCGTAGCCTGCTGCCACTTCTTTCACGTCGTCTTTGAAACGTCTCAATGAAGCTAAAACACCTTCATGGATGACCACACCATCTCGAACAATGCGCACTTGTGCGGAACGAGATACTTTTCCATCTGTAACATAGGACCCTGCGATGGTGCCGGAGCCTGTTACCTTGTAAACCAACCGAACTTCTGCACGACCCAGGTAGACTTCTTTGAATTTGGGTGCCAGCATGCCTTTCATGGCAGCTTCCATTTCCTCAATACAATCATAAATAACACGATACATCCGCATGTCAACATTTAAACGTGCAGCATGATCCCGTGCAGCGTGTTCAGGACGTACATTAAAGCCAACAATAATAGCATTGGCGGTGGAAGCTAACATGACGTCATTTTCAGAAATAGCACCAACACCACTGTGGATGACTTTAACACGCACCTCAGAATTAGATAATTTTTCCAAAGATGCTTTCAATGCCTCAGCAGAACCTTGAACATCTGCCTTTACGATAATATTCAAATCCTTGATCTCGCCTTGCTGAATTTGAGAGAATAAATCCTCTAAAGTTACTTTTTGCCCCATAGACTTGTTGGCAGCATCTTTTTCTTCCTGTTTACGCTGTTCCACCAATTCCCGTGCCATCCGTTCGTCTGCCACTGCGTGGAATGTATCTCCAGCTCCTGGTACTTCAGACATGCCAATGATTTCCACGGGGACAGACGGTCCAGCAGAGTCAACTTTTTCCCCTTTTTCGTTGGTCATGGCGCGGACCCGACCAACGGAAGTACCTGCAATAATAACATCGCCCTGGTGAAGAGTCCCATTTTGTACCAAAAGAGTAGCAACCGGTCCACGACCTTTGTCTAGACGGGCTTCAATAACAGTACCACGAGCACTGCGGTTTGGGTTGGCTTTTAGCTCACGCATTTCTGCTGTAAGAATGACCATTTCTAGAAGATTGTCAATTCCTTCTCCGGTTTTTGCGGAAATCTTGCAGAAGATGGTATCTCCTCCCCATTCTTCCGGAACCAATTCATATTCTGTAAGTTGTTGCATGATTTTATCAGGATTTGCACCAGGTTTATCGATTTTATTGGCAGCAACAATGATGGGAATTCCCGCGGATTTTGCATGGTTGATAGCTTCTACCGTTTGAGGCATGATGCCGTCATCAGCTGCTACAACAAGAATGGCGATATCTGTTATCATGGCACCACGGGCGCGCATGGATGTGAAAGCCTCATGACCTGGGGTATCTAAGAATGTGATGGTTTTGCCGTTTGTTTCCACTTGATATGCGCCGATGTGTTGGGTAATGCCACCAGCCTCTCCAGACACTACATTGGCTTGGCGAATTTTATCCAAGAGCGATGTTTTACCATGGTCAACATGACCCATAACAACAACGACAGGGCTACGAGGAACCAAGTTTTCTTCCTCATCTTCCGAAACATCGATGAGACGCTCCTCGATGGTGACAATCACTTCTTTTTCTACTTTGCATCCCAATTCCATTGCAACCAAAGCCGCAGTATCATAATCAATAATCTCAGATACAGAAGCCATTACACCTAATTTTACAAGCTGCTTTACAACTTCTGCGCCTGTTTTTTTCATTCGGGATGCCAGTTCTCCAACGCCAATTTCGTCAGGAATTTGGACTTTCAAAGGTGGTTTTTTTGTAATCTCCATCTGAAGACGACGCAATTTTTCCTGCTCTTCCTGACGTTTTTTGTTTCCATAGTTTCCGTTGTTTCGACGCTGGCTGTTGCTGTTGCGGAACTTTTCTTTGCCCGTTTTAATGTGCTGCGCGCGCTCAGGAGCCAGTTTCTCCAAACGCTCATCATATCGATCTAAGTTAACAGATGTAGTCTTTCGGGTATCTACAATTTTCTTCTGTGGGATTTTAGAAATTGGTTTTTGAGATACAGGGGAAGAAACAGGTTGAGATGCAGCAGGTTGAGATGCAGCAGGTTTGGATGTTGGTGCTGGTTTTTGCCCATTGGCCTTTTTTGCAGGCACTGTATGTTCTGATGCTTTATGAGAGGTTGCGCCGCCATCAGCAAAAATTTCATCCATAGCTGAGACCTGGTTATGCTGGGTGAGGTAATCAAAAATGATGGATAATTCATGATCATCTAAAACCTGCATGTGATTTTTAGGGGGATTGGCATAGGTGGTCAAGATATCCATAATCACTTTTGACCCTACACCAAAATCTTTTGCTACTTCATGTACTCGATATTTGTTTAAACTACTCAAATCAAGCCACCTCCGTTGATTAGGGTGTATACTTTGAAAAAGGTATTATCAAATAAGGTCCCTTCCCAAAGGTAACTGGGACGGATGATCATTATCAATAAAATAAATAAAAAAATTGACGTTCAATTTTAGAATGAACTGATCACTTATATCGCTTTTTTTTGCTGACCCGTTGTTCCGTTTGACGCTGCTGTATGAAGTGCGTTGATCTTTCTTCAAGAATGGTGACAGCCTCTCGGTATGTGGATGTGCCGTAGAAGGCGAAGAGTTTTTTCACAATGGCTTTTGCAAGACCTATATCAGTGAATGCCAAAATAGCCAAAGAACTTCGCCCAGTAGCCTGCCCTAGTTCTTCTTTGGTGTAGGGAAGTATAAGGAAAAGTACGTTTTCTGATTGTGACAATCGACTGGCGCGACGCATTGTGTTTTCCGCCGCATCTTTTGCAATTAGGATAAGGAAGCAAGTTCTGGTTTTGGTTGCAAAGCCAACTGGTTCCTCGCCAAGGGCTAGTTTTCCTGCCTTTTTTGCAATCCCCAAAAAACGCAGAATATTATCCATCTGTTTCCTCCAATTGGGCTGCAAGAGATTCGTAGATTTCTGGCGGGATAGAAGTGGAAAACGCGCGCTCAATGCCCTTGGACTTTCGTGCTTTGGCGAGACAAGAAGCCTGTGGGCAGATATACGTTCCGCGTCCAGGCATTTTCCCTTTTAAATCCAAAGAGATGATACCTTCTGGTGATTTAACAATACGAATCAATTCTTTCTTTGGCTTCATTTCGCGGCATCCAATACATTGCCGCATTGGGACTTTCTTTTGCGCCATAGGATACCTCTTTTCTTTGGATACTATTCTGTTTCTTCCGATGTTTGTGAAGTGATGGTTTCTGTATCCTCTTCCACCTGGCGAAAAGCAGAGGCAGGTTTGATATCTATTTTATACCCTGTTAGCTTGGCAGCCAAACGGGCATTTTGCCCTTCTTTTCCTATGGCTAGGCTCAGCTGATCGTCTGGTACTATGACTTGGCAGCTTTTTCCCTCCGGACTGACTTCTACAGAAATTACATCTGCTGGAGAAAGAGCAGATGCCACATAGGTGGAAGGATCATCACTGTACTTGATAATATCAATTTTTTCACCATTCAACTCCTGTACGATGTTGGAAACACGGCTGCCACGGGGTCCTACGCAAGAGCCGATAGGATCTACTGCACTGTCCGTAGAAGAAACAGCAATTTTGGTGCGGCTGCCTGCCTCTCTTGCAATGCTTTTCAATTCTACAGTGCCATCGTATAATTCTGGCACCTCCAGTTCAAACAGGCGTTTGACAAGTCCGGGGTGGGTGCGGGACAAGAGAATCTGAGCTCCACGGGTGGATTTGCGCACTTCTACTACATAAACTTTTAAGTGCATTCCCTCCACCAATGTTTCTCCACGAACTTGCTCGCTGGTGGAAAGCATTGCCTCTGTGGTTTCTGCACCACTGCCAATTTTGATAGAGGCATTTCCTGTACGGGGATCAATTCGAGAAACAACACCTGTCAGAATTTCATGTTCTTTGGAAGTGAACTCATTGTAAATGATACCACGTTCTGCTTCCCGGATCCCTTGGATGATAACTTGACGTGCTGTTTGGGCAGCACGCCTTACAAAACTTTCTGTTTTAAATTCTGTTTGAACAATATCCCCCAATTGGTATTTGGTTGATATTTTTTGCGCTTCTTCCAGAGATATTTGGCAAGATGGACATTCGACTTCTTCCACGACTTCTTTTTTTACAAGCATGCGGATGGCTTTTTTTGTTTCATCAATTTGCACATCCACATTATCAGCCGTATTGTCACCCAGTTGACGATATGCTGTAATCAGCGCTTGGGTGATTTTATCCAACATGTATTCTTTTGGAATTCCCTTCTCCTTTTCTAACTGTTCAATGGCGAAAAAGAAATCGGCATTCATGACAATTCTTCACTCCTAATCCTTTACCGTTACCATGCAATGTACAGGCGAACCTGTGCAATTTCATCTTTTTCAAATCGGATTGACCGATCTCCAATGGATATCAATACTGCCCCATCTTCATATCCTGTTAATGTTCCAACCCATTCTTTTTTTCCATCTTTTGAATGGTAAAGCCGTATACTGACTTCTTCCCCCATAAACAGAGAAAAATCAGAGGGGCGTTTTAAAACTCGGTCGGCTCCCGGAGAAGACACTTCCAATGTATAGCTTCCCGAGATGGGATCTGTTTCGTCCAACCAATCGCTCATAGCGCGGCTGACAGCTTCGCATTGATCAATGGTGATGCCGTTTGGATGATCAATATAAATGCGCAAGAAATAAGCGCCAGCCTCTTTCACATATTCTACATCCCAAATAGAACAGCCATATTGGGCTGCAATGGGAGAAGCGGCTTTTGCCACTTGGTCGGTCAATTTGCTCATTGTTTGAAAAGCCTCCCCTTTATAACTTCAGTGGAAGAGTCGTTGGTTAAGCAACCATTAATTTGTATGATGGTTGTATGAAGGATTTTGATGGTGCGAGAAACATATAAAAAGGTTACCACCTGGAATTATCCAACAAAAAGAGTGGGGAGACCCCACTCGTTGGATGTAACCATGAAACCAAATGATAAACGGAAATATACTTCAAATTTAATATACCATATACATATGAAAAAAGCAAGGGCATTCTTACTTTTTGAAAAGGATCTCTTTACTTTTTGGCCAAATACCCATATACTAGATCAAAAAGAAGGAAAAAGTGAGGAGAAAACCGGGTGAGATCACTGGAAATACAAATCAATCGGGAAGAGGCGCTGCGATACGCAGGACATCGCAAGGGCAACCTAACGGAAGGATTACAGACGCTGTTTGATGAGTGTTGTGATCTTGTGCAATCTCTTGCCAAGCCCCGGATGGTTACACGCATTTTTCCTATTGGGGGACATCATCCTGTGCAGCTTTTGGGTGCTGACCTGGTTTTGGAAGGCAAAGATATTGCAACACTGCTTACAGATGCTACGTCATGTATCCTGTTGGCTGTGACTATTGGAAGTCAGGTGGAGAATGCGATTCGAAATGCGCAAGTGACGGATATGACAAAAGCGCTGTTTTTGGATGCATGCGCCAGTGCGGCGGTAGAGTCGGCTTGTGAAGAAGGCGAGCGACTGCTGCGGGAAACATTGGGTGGACCTCCACCTTTTTTTACAAGGCGCTATTCACCAGGGTATGGAGATTTGCCTTTGACATTACAGAGGTCTCTTTTACGTCTACTAGATGCCGGGCGAAAAATTGGCCTTTCTGTCAGTGAAAGTGGTTTGCTGACACCGCGGAAATCTGTAACAGCAATACTAGGACTCAGTGCAAAACCCACTGAAAAAGAAAGCGGTTGTGCAGTATGTAGCAATCGGGAAACTTGTCTTTACCGAAAGGAGGGAATCTCGTGTGAGCCAATTGCAAAAGAAACATGAGATTGTATTATTAGATGGTGCTATGGGGACGATGGTACAACGGGCAGGGTTAAAACCGGGAGCAATGCCAGAGCTTTTATGTTTGACAAATCCAGCTTTGATTACTGACATTCATCGTCAATATGTAGAAAGCGGCAGTGAAGTCATATATACCAATACCTTTGGCGCCAACGCTTATAAATTAGAGGGTAGCGGTTACTCTGTAGAACAAGTCATTCAAGCAGCGGTATCTTGTGCTCGTGAAGCCGGTCGAGAAGTTTCTGTGGCGTTATCACTTGGACCGATTGGCCAGATGATGGAGCCAGGAGGTACGTTATCTTTTGAAGACGCATACGATTTATTTGCTCAACAGGTAAAAGCAGGGGTATCAGCAGGGGTGGATCTCATTGTTTTTGAAACCATGAGCGATTTATACGAAGTGAAGGCGGCGGTTTTGGCGGCCAAAGAGCATTCTGATCTTCCCGTTTTTGTGACAATGACTTTTGAAGCCAATGGACGTACTTTTACGGGGTGCAGTATTCCGGCTATGGCAGCTACCCTAGAGGGATTGGGTGTTACAGCAATGGGGATCAATTGTTCCTTAGGACCGGAAGAAATCTTACCCTTGGCCAAAGAAATGGCAAGATGCACCTCTCTTCCGTTGATCATCAAAGCAAATGCTGGTTTACCAGACCCTGCTACAGGGGAATATGACATTGGACCTGGTCTTTTTGCAGAGCAAATGGAAGCATATCGTTCTCTTGGAATTGCCTATGTAGGTGGATGTTGCGGAACGACGCCAGAGTATATCCATTGTTTGCAGACAACTCTTGGTGGGACCGAGGTGCTCAGTCGAAACAAACCAAAAGTCAGCGTTGTGACAACACCCACTAAAACTGTGGAAATAAAAGGCGTTCGTGTGATAGGAGAACGGATCAATCCCACTGGGAAAAAACGGTTGCAGCAAGCTCTGAAAGAAGGAGATATGGACTATCTCCTGGTGCAAGCAGTGTCTCAGGCCGAGGCAGGTGCAGATATTCTCGATGTTAATGTAGGCGTTCCGGGACTTGATGAACCAGCTTTGATGAAAAAGACAATACGCGCCTTACAGGCGGTAACAGATTTACCGCTGCAATTGGATTCCTCTAATGTAAAGGCATTGGAAGAAGGACTTCGGGTTTATAATGGGAAACCAATTGTTAATTCTGTTAACGGTGAGAAAAAAATCTTGGATTCTATTTTGCCCCTGGTGAAGAAATATGGTGCTGCTGTGGTGGGGCTTACCATGGACGAAAATGGTGTGCCGGAAACAGCAGAAGAACGGTTCCAAATTGCAAAGCGTATTTTGGATGCGGCATTGTCTTATGGCATCCCCAAAGAAGATGTCTATATTGATTGTTTAACATTGACCGTATCTGCGCAACAAGAAGGTGCCATGCAAACCCTTCTTGCTATGGATATGGTAAAACAAGAATTGGGGCTGTCTACCGTTTTAGGTGTGTCTAATATTTCCTTTGGTCTTCCCAACCGTGGCTTGCTCAATAGCACATTTTTAACATTGGCTATGGGGCATGGATTGACACTTCCTATTTTAAATCCCAATAGCCAAGAGATGATGCAGGCCATTTTTGCGTTTCGTGTACTGTCCGCAGAAGATAAAGGAGCCGCAGCTTATATTGAAACATTCGCCAATGTAGCACCGGCGGAGCAAAAAAAAGGGACGGAGTCTCCTCTGCGCAGTTTGAATGAAACAATAGAAAAGGGGTTGCGTGAAGAGACGAAACAGATGACGAAAATGCTTTTGGAAACCATGGAGCCGCTGGAAGTTGTCAACCAAAAACTCATTCCTGCTTTGGATGCTGTAGGAACAAAATTTGAAGCAGGAACGTTGTTTTTACCTCAGTTGATTGCCGCAGCAGCCGCTGCTCAGGAAGGGTTTGATGCAGTGCGAGACTGCTTGGCCCATTCAGGGAAAGCGCCTGTCGCCAAAGGGAAAATTGTGATGGCGACGGTAAAAGGAGACATTCATGATATAGGTAAAAACATCACCAAAGTCATTTTGAGCAATTATGGTTATACAATCATTGACTTGGGTCGAGATGTACCGCCAGAGCAGGTGGTAGAAGCGGCCAAGTCCAACCATGTCTCTTTGGTAGGCCTTAGTGCACTGATGACAACAACGCTTGCCAGTATGGAGCAGACCATTGAGGCGTTGCGCGCTTCCGGGCATCCTTGTAAAGTGTTTGTAGGCGGTGCGGTGCTGACGCCAGAGTATGCCAAAAAAATTGGCGCTGATTATTATGCCAAAGATGCCAAACAAGCAGTTGATATTGCAAAAGAAGTGTTGGGATGAAAAAACAATAAAAAAGGAGCTGCTTAAAAGCAGCTCCTTTTTTATTGTCGTTTTTCTCCGTTGGGTGCATAAATTCCAACCGGAAGGTGTTGCTGTGCGTCTAGCAAGAGTCCGATAAGACGATTGGACAGAAGAAAACCCATGGGAGTAAAATGCCAGCGACCGTTCTCGCAAATAGCCCAGCCACGTGATTCATACTCTTTCAACAAGTTTAAAATGGGTTCAAATTCCATAGCATAGGGTCGTGCGTATTCTTCTTCTGAAATGCCTCTTGCAGTGCGTAAGCCCAACATAAGGTATTCACCATGACGTTTCCCTTTGGGAAGCGCTTCGCACTCGTCCAGAAGAGAAGCGCCTGTTTGCACTCCTTGGATATAGGCATCCAGGTCACGCAGAAAAGAATATCGATATCCCCCAAAATCAGAATGAGCCCCTGGGCCAAGGCCAATATATTCATTCAGAGTCCAATATTTCAAATTATGGCGGGATTCCATGCCAGGCTTTGCAAAGTTAGAAATTTCGTATTGCTCATACCCGGCTTTTTTGAGAAAATGAACACAAAAAAGATAAAAATCTGCTTGTATATCATCATCAGGAAGGAAAAAGTGATTGCGTTGGTTGTAAAAAGGAGTGCCTTCTTCTATTTTTAGTCCATAGCAAGAAAGATGGTCAGGATTCAAATCAACGGCCGTTTGAAGGGTATTTTGCCAACTTTCCAGAGTCTGATGAGGTAATCCATACATTAAGTCCAAACTGAGATTCTGAAACCCTGCGTTTCGTGCAGCTTGCACAGCTTCTTTGGTTTGGGAAAAAGTATGGGGACGACCGAGAATGGATAGTGTTTCATCCTTTTCAGACTGCATTCCTATCGAAATACGGTTAAATCCTGCTTGACGCAAAAAAGAAAGCCGATCTTCTGTAATGCTACCCGGATTTGCCTCTATCGTAATTTCTGCATCAGGTTGAACCTGAAATCGTGTTTGAATGGTATGCAGAAGTGAGGCTAAATATTCAGAATGGAAATAGGAAGGTGTTCCACCTCCAAAATAGATGGTATCTAGATAATGATCTGGTGTAAAAGATGCTGTTTCCTGTAGATGAGTTAAAAGAGCTTTATAATATGGTTTCCATTTGCTTTCTTGGCCAGGTATAGAATAGAAGTCGCAATAGTTGCATTTTTTTTGACAAAAAGGGATATGCAAATAGAGTCCCAAAGGTTTGGTTGCTGTTATTTCCGTTTTTTGTTCCATGACTGGTGCCTCCTGGTGCCGAGGATAAAGTACATTGGTTCTGTAACGGCTAGTATACCACGAAATGACAAAAACAGCCAGAACAATTCCAGTTCTTTTTTTAAAACCATCAATAATACAAGTGAGCAAAAAATAGCACCAGGGGAAAAGACGATTGATGAAGAAAGAAAAGTGGATGATTTGATTGACCCTTCGAGCAAAAGGAGGAAAAGAGAAACCGGAGAACAGAAAATCTGTTCTCCGGTACATAAGGATAGGAGGATAGAATGAAAAGAAATGATTGTCTCTCTTGCAATTATGATCATAGCAAGAGGTTATTAAAAAATTTCGCTTCATTTGTTACGAAATCATTAAATCCCATTGAAATTTAAGATTTTTTTCGGATACGTTGAAAGAAGGTACGTAACAAAGCAGCGCTTTCTTCTGCCATTAGACCGCCGGATATTTGAGGGCATGGGGCCAGTCCGGTGTCAAACAAATCGAATTTTCCTCCACAAGCCCCCAAGTTAGGATCGCTAGCACCATAATAAACTTCTGGAATACGGGCATTGAAGATAGCACCAGCGCACATAGGGCAAGGCTCCAAAGTGACATAGAGCTGTGCCTTCCAGAGCCGCCATCCACCCAATGTGCGGCACGCCATATCAATGGCTTCTATTTCTGCGTGGAAAAGAGCATTTTTTCCTTGTTCCCGTCGGTTGCGCCCTCGGCCAACGATGGTACCATCCCACACAATAACACAACCCACTGGAACTTCTCCTTCTTCTCCTGCCAATTGGGCAAGGTGTAGCGCTTCTTTCATATATAATTTCCGTTCCATGAAAATCTCCTTACTATCATAAGGTATGGGTAGGATCGTGTGGTGGAGGATCATGATATGGGAAATGACCTTGCAGGGCATCATAAAAATAGGCCTCTGTTGCAGATTGATAAGGGTAAAACCAAAGACCTACTATTCCCAAAGTCAATGCAGACAAAAAAGTCCATCCGATAAAACTGAGATCCAAAATAAATAGTTCCATTTTATGACCATGCATCAATTCTCCGCTCATAGTAATAGCGGTAAGTGCCGATATATCAGGGTTGTCTTTTAAAATACGGAAGGTCATTCGATACCGGTACGCCGCAACAATACCAGGGAAGAAGAACAACAGGCTCCATAGAAAAGTAAATAAGGCGATGAGGATACCTGCTAACAGGAGACGGCCCGCATCGGGAAAACCTTCAAACAGAGTGGAGAAGCCAGGGGTTTGGCGACGAGCCAATTTCATACCGTAAAAAGTAAATCCAGCGCTATAAACGATAGAGAGCAAAGAGAGAAGAATACCTATAAAGCTGATCAGAAGGGCAGGACCGACTAATACAGTATCCAAAACGGCATAAAATTCTTCTGTTGTCCCAGTAAAATAGGTGGAAACTAAAAGGAAAAAGCCGGGCAGACCAATCATGACCAAGGAAAGAATAGTGTATATGCAGATAGGAATCAATACATAGATCAACGTGACCAACATAGGATGAGGGCGGACATGTTGCAGTGAGCGTTTGGCAGCATCTTTGAGTGCAGCACGAGATACATACATAACATCGCCTTCTTTCTGCTGTCTTCATATGAAAAGAGAGACAAGTTCTTCTTGACGGATATGATTGAAGTATGTTTCCGCCTGTAGGCGGGATAGGGCAGATCGAATATCGTCTTCTCGCAGAGAAGTTCCTATTAGTCCCTGTTCCAGCGGTTCCAGCTGATCTGCGCCAAAGAAATCTCCAAAAAAACGAATGGACTGTATAGTGCCGTTTTTAACATTGAGGTGAATGGTAACAAGACCACCGGGGAAGTGGGCTTCTTTTCGTATGGTATAAGGAGGAGAAGCACCATAATTCCAATCCCAAGTAACATATTTTCCATCTCGCAATAGGCGGATAGCCTGCAAGTCTTGTTCTGTCAGTGTATAAGAGCGAACCCCATGAGGAAAAAGATGGTGCAAAAGTGTTTGTTGAAATGTTTCTATCGTCATGGGAGTGGGCAAATAAGGGGCGATGTTGGTGACCCGAGAGCGGATGGATTTGACACCATGAGAAGTTAATTTGGCTTCTGAGACCCGAAGAGCATGAGCAACTGTGCTAAGATTGGCGTTGAACAGCAGAGTACCATGATGTAAAACTCTTCCGTGTTTTACATATTGAGCATTTCCAGAACATTTCCTTCCGTTAATGGTGAGATCATTGCGGCTGTTAAACTCTGCTTTAACGCCCATAGCAGCCAGGGCCTGAATCACAGGTTGTATAAAAGCAAGGAAATCAAATGCTGCACCTTTTGTTTGAGGTGCAATAAAGGTGAAGTTCAAATTGCCCAGATCATGATAAACAGCACCGCCGCCAGACATTCGGCGTACAACATGAATTCCATGGCTTTTGACGTACTCTTGCTGAATTTCTTCCATGGTGTTTTGATGCTTTCCCACTACAACGGTGTTGTCGTTGCGCCAGAGTAGCAGATAAGATTGTGTTGGATCAAAGGTGGTAAAAACATATTCTTCCAGTGCCAAGTTAAAGTAACAGTCTGTGCTTTGGTTTGGAATATAGATCATAACGAAATGTGCTCCTTATTTATGCCGCTCTGTCATTTCGCCTCTGCGATATGCGGCGAGCAGCCACTTGAGCTCCTCTACCCGAGCAGAAAGGGTTTTACCAATGTCTGTGTCTGCTACCCGCATGCGAGGTTCCATTTTTTCCACTGTTTCCAATGTAGGAGACGGGCGTGGCCCAGTGGCATCGGAGGGATAAGGTTTGTGAGCGGCAAGGGCCAGATGACGGGAGTTGAAAATCAAAGTATATCCGCCAATTCCTGTGGTGCGTTGATACGCTTTTGACATGCCGCCATCAATAATATAAAGCAGTCCATCTCCTTTTCTGGGGTGTTCACCATCTTTTGACTTGACGGGGACATGACCATTGATGATATGCGATTTGGCAGGATCCAAGCCAAACTCCCGTAAAATCATTTCACATGCCTCTCGATGTTCGATCAGTGTATAGTATGGGTTCGTATATTCTTTGTGTGTTTTTTTATCTGCGATGAAATACCGTTCAAATGTTGTCATCTGGTCTTTGCCAAAAAGAGGCGATTTGCTTCCACACCACAGATACCAAACAAAATCCTGCGCAAACTGGCGCTGGGGAGAATCTGGCTCACCAAAATAGGCAAGGCGAGTTTGAGCATCGATATAATCCAGCCATGAACGCCCTTGATATTGTTTGCCGTTAAAAGAAATGGTCTCCAAATGACCTTCTTTGGTCATGGGAATGCAACCATGATACAACAGATTGCTATTGAATCGCTTATACATACTCCCATTGGAATATAGGAAGCGAATATGGCGGTTCAGTGGTTCACTGTGGATGAAAGAGGCTGTTAAAATCTCCATTAGTTCTGTTTCTTCTGGCGTCAGTGCCAAAGGATCTTCGGGAGAAATAGTGGGGAAGTTGGTATCCCGCAAAGGATAGGTGACACCTCGGAGGGTGATTTCGCCTGTTTGAAAATTGATCTGGTGGAGCATATCCCGATGCTGCATATGCAACTCCGGCCTGCGGGCGATCAGCTGCCCCTCTAGCTTAAACTGAATAACCGCAATGGCCTTGTGCATTTTGGCCCCTAATGCCAAGTTGATGGAATCATATTTGTTTTCATCCAGCACATGGAGCTGAAAAAATTCACAAGGGTCATCTGCGTAAACTGTAGAGGCAAAAGTGGACAAAGGACGCAAATTGATACCATATGCAGCTTCTAAAAGATCAAAATTGTTATAGCTGATCCCAATGCGCAAAACAGTGGCGATGAGAACGGGAGATCCAGATGCAGCACCCATCCAGGTAATATCATGGTTTCCCCATTGGATATCAATATCCGGCATTTTCATCAATTCGTTGAGAATGGCGTCTGGTCGTGGACCACGGTCATAAATATCGCCAATGATATGTAGCATATCAACAGAAAGCCTGCGGATTGCAGTACAAATGCCAGTGATTAAAATATCGGCCATTCCGGTTTCTACCATGGAACGGATGATAGCTTTGTGATAGTCAGCTCGATTATCACTTCCATCTTCATAAAGCAATTCCTCGATGATATAGGCGAAATCAGGAGGAAGCTTTTTACGCACTTTTGACCGGGTGTATTTGGACGAAACCATGCGGCAAATTTCTGATAAATGGGAGATAGTTGTGCAGTACCATTCTTCGTCTGGGCCGCCATCCTGTTCTAGTTTACGTAAAAAAACCTCCGGACGATAAATGAGAGAGGCCAATGCTTCACGCTGGTCTTCATTGAGAATATCTCCAAAGCGTTCGTCAATTTTGGCCCGAATCGAACCGGAGGCGCTGTTTAACATGTGTAAAAAAGAAGAGTGTTCTCCGTGTAGATCGCTAAAAAAATACTCTGTCCCTTTTGGTAGGCTTAAAATCGCTTTTAGGTTTACGATTTCTGCCAAAACAGAAGTCGCATTAGGATATTCTCTTGCCAATAGCTGTTTATAATGCTCGTTCATACCGATGATTCTTCCTTTCTTTGGAATAGGATATGACGGTTTTTATGAAGAAAAAAACAGGGTATTTTCTCTTTTGTAGTTTACTAAATTGTGGTAGAAATGTCAATCTGCATTCCATCCTTGACAATTGACGGGAGATTTTCCATCGGTTATAATGAGGCGTAAAGGAGTGTTGAAAAAGAATGGAAGCATGCGGAAACATGATATCAACGGAACAATTGCAGCAGCAAATGGGATATATGGAGCAAGTGCGTGCCTTACTAGAGCTGGAAAAAGAGAAAAAATGGACCGCTTTTGTAGATACCTATGGATGCCAGCAAAACGAAGCAGATTCAGAACGAATTCGCGGCATGCTTCGAAATATGGGGTATGATTTTACAACAGACGAAAAGGAAGCGGATCTCATTGTGATCAACACATGTGCTGTGCGTGCTCATGCAGAACAAAGGGTGCTCGGCAATGTAGGTGCGCTGACTCACACCAAACGGCGCAATCCGAAACAGATCATTTGTCTATGTGGATGTATGATGCAGGAACCACATATGGCAGAAAAAATCCGGACTTCCTTTCGACATGTGGATATTGTGTTTGGACCTCATGCACTTTGGCGCTTTCCAGAGTGGTTGTATCGGAAGTTGACAGAAGGAGGACGCATCTTTGAAACCGCCCAGTCTGATGGTGCTATTGCAGAAGGACTCCCAGTGCTCCGCAATCAACCACCTAAGGCCTGGGTAGTGATTATGCAGGGATGCAATAATTTTTGTTCCTATTGTATTGTCCCTTATGTGCGGGGAAGAGAACATAGTCGGATGCCGGATCAGATTATAAGAGAAGTGAAAGAGCTGGTCCAATCTGGATACCGGGATATTATGTTGCTAGGGCAAAATGTAAATTCTTATGGGAAAGATTTGGATATTTCCATTGACTTTTCAGACCTGTTGCGTCGTTTGAATGAGATAGAAGGGGATTTTATCCTTCGATTTATGACAAGCCATCCCAAAGATGCTTCTCCTCGTTTATTTCAAACCATGGCTGAATGCGAGAAAGTGGAATGCCATCTCCATTTACCATTTCAAGCAGGGAATAACCGGATTTTGAAAGAGATGAACCGAGGGTATACCAAAGAATCCTATCTGAATTTGGTACGTCAAGCCAAACAATGGATACCTGATTTGGTTTTAACATCCGATGTGATTGTAGGATTTCCGGGAGAGACTGCAGAAGAATTTGAGGATACATTGCAGGTACTTCGAGAGGTAGAATTTGATGCTCTTTTTACCTTTATCTACTCTCCACGAGAGGGAACACCTGCGGCAAAAAAAGACGATCCATTACCAAAAGAGCAAAAGCAAGCGCATTTTCAAAGATTACTGGATTTGCAAAATGAAATATCCGCCCGAAAGCACCAGGCTTATGTGGGCCATACAGTGCGAGTTTTGGTAGATGGGGAAAGTGGAGAAGAGGCCTATCCCCTTAGCGCCAGGACAAAAGGTGGGCGTCTTGTGCATTTAAAAGGATCTCCAGATCTGATAGGCACCTTTGCCATGGCTCATGTGACAAAAGCGTCTACATGGGCGCTGTTTGGAACGGTAGAAGAGAAATGAAATAATAGGAGAGACAACAATGGCAACGATGACGGATTTGACTCCGATGATGAAGCAATATTATAAGATCAAAAAACAGTACGAAGATTGCATCTTGTTTTTTCGCTTGGGCGATTTCTACGAGATGTTTGCTGAAGATGCGAAAATAGCTGCAGAAGAGCTGGATTTGACGCTGACATCGAGAGATCGAAATAAGGAAAACCCAAATGAGCGTACGCCCATGTGTGGTATTCCTTATCACTCCAGTGAGGCATATATTGCGCGACTCATTGCAAAAGGATATAAAGTTGCCATTTGTGAGCAAACAGAAGACCCAGCCTCTGCCAAAGGACTTGTGGCTCGAGAAGTGATACGAATTGTTACACCGGGAACTGTTATGGATGCATCCATGCTGGAAGAAACAAAAAATAATTATATCTCATCCGTTTTTCTGGGCAATGAGGAAGGTGCCGTTTGTTTTGCCGATATTTCTACAGGTGAATTTTATGCAGCTACTTTTCAAGATGCACAGACTGTAGACCATCTTTTAAATGAATTGGGGCGTTTTTCACCATCTGAAGTGGTATTGTCAGAAGCTGCTTGGAATTATCCTGGTTTTGTCGATACATTGCGGAAACGGCTGAATTGCAGATGTGAAAATGGCGGCGTGGAACGATATCGAAAAGAGAGTGCCATTCAACATGTGAGTCAACAATTCAGTGCAGAAGATCTGACTCATTTACCGGCAAATAGCATGACAGTAAAACGAGCCATCGGAGGGCTGCTCTCCTATTTAAAAGAGACTCAAAAGACGGACTTGTCTTATATAAACCGCCTTCATTATTATACAGGCGGTCAATTTATGGAACTTGACTTTACAACCCGTCGCAATTTGGAATTAACAGAAACGTATCGTAGCAAAGGGAAAAAAGGAAGTTTGCTTTGGATTTTAGACAAGACAAAAACAGCTATGGGCGGACGGCTGATTCGTGGTTGGCTGGAGCGTCCATTATTAAGTTCGGATGCAATCAGACATCGCCATCAGGCAGTAGCAGAACTAGTAAAACATTCTGTTGTGCGAGAAGAGTTGACTCGTCTGCTTGCCAGTGTTTCTGATCTGGAACGGTTGGCTAGTAAGGTAACCTATGGGACAGCAAATGGACGTGATTTAATTGCTTTGGCATCTGGTTTAGAACATTTGCCAGAGATCAAACGTCAATTGGAAATATTTCAGTCGGGAGAACTGATAGATTTAAACCGGAGGATAGATGGTTTGGAGGATGTCTGTAATCACATCAACCAAGCATTGGTAGCAGATCCTCCGTTTACTGTGCGAGAAGGTGGAATCATCCGCGATGGATATCACCCTGATGTGGACCGACTGCGGGAAACGGTGACTGGTGGCAAGGGTGTATTGGCATCCATTGAAACTCGTGAACGAGAGCGTACAGGTATTAAAAACTTAAAAGTAGGATACAACAAGGTTTTTGGATATTATGTCGAAGTAAGTAAATCCAATTATGGCTTGGTACCTGAAGACTATATAAGGCGCCAAACCCTTGCCAATTGTGAGCGGTATGTGACTTCGGAGCTGAAAGAAATGGAACATGAAATTCTAGTGGCAAAAGATAAAGTTGCCACGTTGGAATACGTTCTATTTTCAGAATTGCGTCGGTTTGTATCAAGCGAAGTGGGAAATATTCAACGAACAGCTGCTGCTATTGCAGAATTAGATGTGCTGATCTCCTTTGCGACAGTTGCTGTGAGAAATGGATACACTATGCCGATGATTGATGATTCAGATCTCATTTCTATTACAGAAGGGCGACATGCCGTTGTAGAACAAATGTTGAAAGAAACATTATTTGTCCCTAACGATACAACTTTAGACTGCAATGAAAACTGCCTTGCTATTATCACGGGGCCTAACATGGCAGGGAAATCGACTTATATGCGTCAAGTAGCACTGATTGTTTTGATGGCGCAAGCTGGGAGCTTTGTTCCAGCCAAGGCGTCGAAAATTGGTGTTGTTGATCGCATTTTCACTCGAATTGGCGCTTCTGATGATTTGGCTGCAGGTCAATCCACTTTTATGGTGGAGATGGCAGAAGTGGCGGAGATCCTGAAAAAAGCAACATCGAAAAGTCTGCTTATTCTAGATGAAATTGGACGAGGTACATCAACGTATGATGGCATGAGCATTGCGAGAGCAGTATTAGAGTATTGTGTTGATCCGGCCCAGTTAGGGGCAAAGACGTTGTTTGCAACCCATTATCATGAACTGACTGCATTAGAAGGTGTGTTAAAGGGTGTTAAAAATTATAATATTGCCGCAAAAAAACGTGATGGGAATATTATTTTTTTGCGGAGAATTGTGAGAGGCGTTGCAGATCAAAGCTATGGAATTGAAGTGGCGCAGCTGGCAGGGGTTCCGGAATCCGTCGTCAAGAGAGCAAAAGATATTTTAGCGCCCCATGAACGGGAAATGCAACAGGCAATGTTTGCAGTCAGCAAAGAGTCTCCGGTACCATCGGAAGAAGAACAAAGACTCATTTCCAAAGCTTCTTTTCTTCTGGATGCCCTGCAAAAGATCGATCTAAACACTTTGACTCCAATCGAAGCGATGAATCTTTTACATCGTTTAAAAGCTGATCTTTGTCGGATGGATCAACAAGAAACGTAAGTCAAAACCAATCAGAGAGGAACTGTGGCAAGTTGCGGAAAAGGAAATACATAGTGGATGGAAACTCTTTTTAATTTATTGCTTCGTTCTGCCCATTTTGTTTCGCTGTTTGGCTGGTGTTTTATGTTGGAGTGGTATGGAACTTCCATCTGGAACAGCTTTTTTGTGTTTCTATCTCCTTATGACAGGAATGGTTTGCATCCAGTTTCGCTTCTTTTTGGAACAAGCTCTCAGAAAAGCGTTCCGGCGGCCCGTTACTGTGATTCGAGGGATATTGTGGGGGATTTGCGTCAATTGGTTATTACAAGCACTTTTGCGTCCTATGATCCATCCATTTATGGAAAATGAGAATACAAATCAATTTGTCATTCAAACAGAACGTGTACCTCTTCTTACACTGTTTATCACTGTTGTTTGTGCGCCTCTGATAGAAGAAACTTTCTTTCGGGGAGTGGTGTTTGGAAGCATACGGAAACATCATCGCATTTTGGCCTATGTCGTTACAACTATTTTGTTTTGTACATTTCATATTTGGCAACCATTAGCTGGAACAGGGAATTTACATTCTCTTTTTTGATGGCAGCATATATTGGGCCTTCTGTTTGGGTTTACCATTTCCTACGAAAAAAGCGGAACGATTTGGTCACCTATTTTGTTGCATGCGGGAATGAATGCATATGCTTTGTTATCGGTTTATTGGTAATGGAAGGAGAAAAAATGGGAAACATTCGGTGTTTGGATCCACATGTAGCAGATTTGATCGCCGCTGGGGAAGTCGTGGAACGCCCTGGTGCTGTTGCAAAGGAATTGCTGGAAAATGCCATTGATGCCGGGGCGACCGCGGTGACTGTTGAAATAGAACGGGGTGGCATGAGGCTTATTCGTGTTATAGACAATGGAAGCGGCATTGCAGAGGAAGACGCAAAAACTGCATTTTTGCGCCATGCTACTAGTAAAATTCGAACAGAGAACGATCTGGAGGCTATTGGGACACTAGGCTTTCGTGGTGAAGCTTTGGCAGCCATTGCAGCAGTGTCTCGAGTAGAGTTGCGAACACGGACAGAACAAGCAGAAACGGGCTGCTTCCTTCAGATAGAAGGCGGAGTAGCAGGCGAAGTGGTTCCTGTCGGTGTGCCAAAAGGAACTACGATCTTAGTGCGAGATTTGTTTTATAATACGCCTGCCAGGCAAAAGTTTATCAAAAAGGACTCGGCAGAAGGAATGTATACTTATAGTTTAGTGCAAAAAATTGCTTTGTCTCACCCGGAGATTTCTTTTTGTTTCATCCGAGATGGAAAAGAAGAAATGCGTACACCGGGAGACGGTACACTTTCCTCTGCTATTTATTCTGTATTAGGGCGTGACATGGCGTTGAGTTTATGCAAGGTATCTGCCATTTGGGAAGATTGTACAGTGAATGGTTTTGTATCCAGACCAAGCTACTGTAGAGGCACAAGAAGTCAACAACATTTTTTTGTCAATGGTCGTTTTGTGAAATCTCGATTGATGATGGCAGCTTTAGAAGAAGCCTATAAAAATCAATCCATGACGGGTAAATTCCCTGCCTGTGTTCTACATATCACGGTAGAACCATCAACAGTGGATGTTAATGTCCATCCAACAAAAACGGAAGTAAAATTTGTAAAGGAACGTCGTCTGTTTGACGCAGTCTATCATAGTATTTTAAATGCATTGGAAGAACAAAAAGAACACCCTAAAATGCTGTTTGATGAAAGTCTTCATCGCGAAAAAGAAATGCCCTCTGCTCGATCCAATGGGATGGATCTCAGAAAGAAGCAAAATGAGGCAATTTCTTCTTTTGTCCAACCAATAAAAAAGCCTTTTGCCCAACATCTGATGTTTCAAAAGGGACAAGAAGACTGGGGCTGGGTTGCAGATGATCTGCAAATACCTTATCACCATGGCTCTCCCCGTTTTTCGCCTTCCTCGCTGGAAGAAGATAAGGAAGCAATACAGCTATCCTTTGTCCAAGAGAAACAACAAGAAGAGATTTTGCCCATGCCTTCTGTTTCTGAACCGATCCATAAAGAAGAAAGAACTGATACAGGAAAACAAACAGAAGAGTTGGCAGTGCCCTTTCATTTAGTAGGAGAGGTGTTTGACACCTATTTAATTGTAACGGTAGGACAACGTATGCTGCTGATTGACAAACACGCTGCTCATGAACGGATGCAGTTTGACCGTTTAAAAAAGGAAGCGTATCGTGCCATGTCCCAAACGTTGCTTAACCCCGTTGTGATTACGATAAAAGAAGAAGCGGGTGGTATCTTGCTTCAGCATCTTGACCTTTTGTCAGAGTTTGGCTTTGAGGTAGAAACGTTTGGGGAAAATAGTTTGATTGTGCGAAATATTCCTTTTGATCTGGAACCGGGACAAACAGAAGACACGCTTCTTGCGATAGCAGAGACATTATTGCATGGAAGGCGGGCAGATCCTCTGGGAGTCAGAGATCAGATCTTACGCACAGTGGCTTGCAAATTGGCGATTAAAGGCGGACAGAAAAATACCCTGGAAGAGTTAATGGTTGTAGCAAAAGCGGTGGTAGAGGGAAAAGTGAGTTATTGCCCTCATGGCCGCCCGGTGGCGATTGAGATTACCAAGCAACAACTGGAAAAGCAATTAAAAAGAAGTTGAGAAACCATTTTCTATTCTGTCAAACCCGTTCAGACACGCTTTTCAAAGAAGCTGTTTGAGCGGGTTTTTTTAAAAAGAAAGCCACCGACTGTGTGTCGGTGGCTTTGCAGATTCATTAAATTTCCATAATAACAGGTAAGATCATAGGATTTCGATGTGTTTTTCGGTATAAGTAGCTGGAAAGATCGCTTTTTAAAGCGGATTTAATAGCAGCCCAGTCGGAAAGACCGGTGGATTGGCAGTTGTTCAAAGTACCACTCACAACGGAGCGAAGTTCTTCCATTAGATCTTCTGATTCTTTTACATAGACAAAACCACGGGTGATAATATCGGGACCAGAAATGACAGAGCCATCTTCTCCTGACAAATTGACAACGACAACAATCATACCATCTTGTGCCAAGTGCCGACGATCCCGCAATACAACACTTCCAACATCCCCAACACCGTACCCATCTACCAGAACGCGACCAGAAGGAATGGTGCCAGAAATACGAATATGGTCTTTGGTAAGTTCGATGATTTTTCCAATATCACTGATGATGATATTTTTGGGATTCATGCCCATCGTTCGGGCAAGTTGCGCATGGGTTTTCAGATGCCACTGTTCTCCATGGACAGGAATGAAAAATTTGGGTTTTGTAAGAGCATGAATGATTTTTAACTCTTCCTGGCAGGCATGTCCGGAAACGTGAATATCAGAAAGACGTTCATAAATGACCTCTGCATCTTTTCGAAACAACTCATTGATGACATGACTAATTGTTTTTTCATTACCAGGGATAGCGGAAGCAGAAATGATGATCCGATCTCCAGGGACAATTTCTACCTGCCGGTGATTGGAAAAAGCCATACGATAGAGGGCAGACATCGTTTCGCCCTGGCTGCCTGTTGTGATAATGACTACCTTATCTCTTGGAAGGTTTTTCAGTTGGGACATTTCCACCAGGGTATTGGGGGGAACATCCATATATCCAAGTTGGGTAGAAACTTTCATTACATTTTCCATACTCCGACCGGTAATCCCCACTTTTCTACCATAGCGGGCGGCAACATTGATAATCTGTTGAACACGATCCACGTTAGAAGCAAACGTTGTAACAATAATACGCTGATCGCATCCTTTGAACAGGGCATCAAAGGATTCTCCTACCTTTTGTTCGGAAGAACTATATCCTTCTTTTCCCACATTGGTAGAGTCAGCCAGAAGCGCCAATACACCTTCTTGGCCCAGTTGACCAAACCGAACCAGGTCAATCATATCTCCCTTAATTGGGGTTGGGTCGATTTTAAAATCTCCTGTTTGGATCACAGTTCCTGTGGGGCATTTGATAGCAAAAGCTACAGCACCAGCGATACTATGATTGATACGGATGAATTCAACGGAGAAACAGCCCGCTTTGATTGTTTCACCTGGCTCCACAGAAATGATTTTGGTTTGCTTGGAAAGATCGTGTTCCTCCAACTTGATTTGTACAAGTCCAACGGTCATTCTAGTAGCGTATACGGGGACATTGAGGTCTTTTAAAACATAGGGAAGCGCACCAATATGGTCTTCGTGACCATGGGTCAGAAAGATCCCTCGGACCCGATTTTTGTTTTTGATCAGATAGCTTACATCTGGAATAACAACATCAATACCATACATATCATCATCGGGGAAACCCATGCCGCAGTCTACAACAATGATATCGTTGCCGTGTTCATATACTGTTAGGTTTTTCCCAATTTCATTAAGGCCGCCTAAAGCGATGATTTTTAATTTGTCTGCCATAAAAAAACAATTCAACTCCTTGTTTTGGTTGTCAAAAATGCACGGCAACAAGGCAGACGGGCGTGCGTTTTTCAGACCCCGTTACGCCGGAAAACTCGCAATGCCGTCAGCCTTTGTTGGACCGAATAGATTGACTTTTTCTTTTTATATCTATGCACGATGTGCAATGTGCCAATTGGAAATATTGGTAAGAATTATTACCATACAATTTACATCATATTAAACTATTATATCACCAAGACAGGAGGTTGTATACAAAAATTTAATAGAATCATCAGGAAGCTGGGTTCTGATCTGCTTTTTTTATTTTTTCTGCAAATAAGTCACAGAGTTCAGAGGCTATTTCTGCTGTTTCACCTTCCCCAATGACGCGTATAGCGGCACGTCGAATCAGAGGGGCAATATATACGTGCCCGCCATCCAGGTCAAAATGAAGGCCGGTTTCAGCATTTTTTTGAGGAGTAACACCATCCATTCTGGAAAGTTGTTCCATGATAGAGCCTCGACTGCCTTGTAGAGGAATTTCCCTCAATTGGGTACTCACAGTAGGCAATTGATTTGCCAAGGTAGAGAGAGGTTCCTTCCTGGCACCTAAATAGGCACAGAGATGAGCTGCCCCAAATAGAGCATCACGCAGAAAAAGCTGGCGCGTGTATAAAACTTCTGCTGCAGATCCATCACGGCCCAATCGAAGCACTTGCGCCCCAAAAGGTTCAGCAGCCTGTTCCAAAGAAGATGAGGCATCCGAAGGAACGGCAACAGCGCCTTGACCTTGACGAAATGCAATTTGGCTTAGAAGTGTTACCACATTCCATGGAGACAGGATGGCACCAGTTTCATCTGTCAATGAAAGACGAAGACCGCCATGAGATATGTGAAAAATTGGAATTCCGTTTTGAGGTGGATATACAGGACAGTCTAGGAATCGAAACACTTTGGAAAGTAGATAGGATTCTGTGGTATCTCCCTCCACAGCCACAGGAAAAGGCCGAAAGGCAGAGACTGTATGCATTGCTGCCTTGGCTGCTGCTTGGGCATATCGTGCACCCACATTTTGCAATTGCTGAAAGGGACCTGCTTTAGGTGCATATTGTTGTTCACCGCGTAAAAGAGCACCTTCCACTTTTCGCTCTTCGGCCCGGGAAAGAGGAAGCCCGTTTTCTCCCAGGCAACGGAGATAAAGTTCAGATCCATTGCTGCGAACAAAGACGGAACGGGGGAATTTCCCTGTTTGTGCCAGCCAGACGGCAGCACCCTCACAACCACCGTCATGAAGAGTTGCAGCACCGCCGGCAGCGCGGATTCCACATAGCAAGGCGTTTGCCAGGTTTTGCGCTTCGGTTTCACCAGCCCACCCCACGGAAATGGGACCTGAGCCACCTCCCAAAACAGCACCTAAAGACAAACAGAACTCAGGTGTAATATCCACATTTTGTATACCACGTAGAATGCTGTTATCTCCAAAACGAATGCTGCCTTTTGGGCTTCCAGAAGAGAGTGTGCCTTTTTGGTGGGCACCGTTGGGCACCATTTGGTTGGGCCAAATACGACTTCCTTCCATGACGATGGCATTTTCACCGATTTGTGCATTTTCGCCGATCACAACACCTTCTCGTAACACACTGCCTTTTCCAATGGAAACACCACGATAAGCAACTACTCCGTAGAGAGAGACGTCATCACCTATATAAGTGTGCTCCAGCAGACTGCGTTCAATTTTGCTTCCGTTTTCGATGCTACAAAAAGAGCCAAGGCTGGTATTGGGACCGATTTGTACATTGGTACCAAAAGAAACCTGTTTGCCAATATAGCAGGGAGGCGTTATCTTAATATCGTCTGGCAAAGGAGAGTCTGACCAAATACCTGGGGAAATCAAAGGTGCAGATGGTAAAACACCCGTTTGACCGGCAAGGCTATCGGCCACACAATTTAAATATGCTGCGCAATCGCCGATATCGCACCAATAACCAGAGGCAATGTATCCATAAAGCGGGCGTTTGTCCTGTAATAAAGCAGGAAAGACGTCTTTGCCAAAATCCCAGGGTTCATTGTCTGGAATGCGGCTGAAAATTCTTGGATTGCAGAAATAAATGCCTGTGTTGATGGTATTGGTACAGACTTGACCCCAAGCAGGTTTTTCTACGAATCTTATAATTTTACCATCTTCTTCTGTTACGACTAATCCATATTCCAGAGGTTGGTCATGTCGGTGAAGAATCAGTGTAGCATCAGCGTTTTGTTCTTGGTGAAATGCTGCACAGGCGGTAAGATCAAAATTGCAAACAGCATCTCCGCTGATGATCAGAAAGTCATCATCCCCAAGAAAGGAACGGCAAGCTTTCACGCTTCCCGCTGTTCCAAGAGGAGATGTTTCTGTAAAATAGGTGAGAGAAACCTCAAAAGCACTTCCATCTCCAAAATACTCTTTGATACAATCAGGTCGATAATGCAATGTCATGCAGATCTCGGTTATGCCATGGGTACGTAGCAAGTTAATGATTGATTCCAAAACGGGGTGATCGAAAAATGGAACCATGGGTTTAGGACGTTGTAGGCTCAGAGGGCGTAGTCTGCTGCCCTCACCACCTGCTAAAATGACTGCCTTCAATATTGCTCTTCCTTCCACTGTCATTTTCGGCAAATACCGTTGACAGTAGTATGGGCAGATAATGAAGAAATACTCTAAAATGACAAGCTTTTAAAAGAAAATAAGCGCCCAGAATATCATCTAGGCGCTTAAAATGACTCATATTGTGTTGCTTAGGCAACCATATTCAATGCCAAAGTGAGAAGAATAAATATAATGGCAACATACTTGGTTGCTCTAGCGAGTTTTGCATCCACAGAACGGGCTTTATTTTTGGATAAGAAAGTATCTGCCCCGCCAGAGATAGCGCCACTCAATCCAGCTGTTTTTCCAGACTGAAACAGCACAACCACTGTGAGTATAACAGCAAACAGCAATTGTATTATAGTGATAATGGTCTTTAACATGAATATCGTTCCTTTCAACAACATAAGTGGGTTTGTTGATTCATTTTGAGAATATTTGAGACAAAATACATAATATCATAGGTAAAAGCTCTTTGCAAGTTTTTTTTCTTCATTCTTACAAGAAACATGAAATGATAAGATCAGAGGAATCATAGAGATATCAAATACGTCGGCATATGTCAAAAGAAGAACTTTAGCACTCTCAATAAAAGAGTGCTAAAGTTTACAGTTTTGTCACACTTTTTTTAAGAGAAAGAAGTATAATAAATACAATTCCAAAAGATAATCAAAACCCTTTTTTAGGGTTATAGAGCAAGGAAAAAGATACTTGCCAAGAAGATTTTCTAAGGCAGAGGAGGAATCTGTATGAATCTTCAAAAATTTACGCAAAAATCCATGGAAGCTATACAAGATGCGCAAACAATAGCCATTGAGCATCAGAACATGCAAATTGAACAGTCTCATTTGATGTTGGCGCTACTACAGCAGGAACAGGGACTTATCCCGGAGCTGCTTCGCAAAATGGGGCTGACGGTAGAGAGTTTCCATGCGGCTGTGAGGAACGAAGTTGAGCGTCTGCCTCATGTAAGCGGCTCGGGAAGAGAACCAGGCAAGGTGTATGTTTCTGCAGAAGTTGATCGAGCACTGGCAGGAGCAGAGCATATAGCGGAGCAGATGAAAGATGAATATACGTCTGTAGAACATCTGCTACTGGCTCTTGTGGAACATCCGGATGCTCCCATGAGAAAACTATTTCAAACATATCAGGTTCAAAAGGAGGCTGTATTAAAAGCATTGTCTGAAATTCGAGGCAATCAGCGAGTAACCAGTGATAATCCCGAAGAAACATATGATGCGTTGAAAAAGTATGGTAGCGACCTGGTGGAGCGAGCACGTTCTGGGAAACTGGATCCAGTGATTGGTCGTGACGATGAAATCCGAAATGTGATTCGAATTCTATCCCGGAAGAGTAAAAACAACCCTGTTTTGATCGGCGAGCCTGGTGTCGGTAAAACCGCCATTGCAGAAGGATTGGCTCAGCGAATTGTACGTGGAGATGTTCCTAAAAGCTTGGCAGACAAGACCATTTTTGCTCTGGACATGGGTGCACTGATTGCAGGAGCCAAATTCCGTGGTGAATTTGAAGAACGCTTGAAAGCTGTGTTGTCGGAAGTAAAGAAAAGTGAAGGCAGAATATTACTTTTCATCGACGAGCTGCATACCATTGTTGGTGCAGGCAAGGCAGAAGGCGCTATGGACGCTGGAAACTTATTAAAACCGATGCTGGCCCGAGGTGAACTGCATTGCATTGGTGCCACGACATTGAATGAATATCGGCAATACATTGAAAAGGATGCAGCTTTGGAACGAAGGTTCCAGCCTGTCATGGTAAACGAGCCGACAGTAGAGGATACCATTGCCATTTTACGTGGATTGAAAGAACGGTATGAAATCTATCATGGTGTTAAAATTCAAGATGGCGCCATTATAGCAGCTGCAACATTATCCCAACGGTATATTACCGACCGGTTCTTACCGGACAAAGCCATCGATTTGGTAGACGAAGCCTGTGCGATGATTCGTACAGAAATTGATTCGATGCCTACCGAGTTGGACGTCATTTCTAGAAAAATCATTCAGCATGAAATTGAAGAAGCAGCCCTGAAAAAAGAACAGGATGCTATTTCCAAAGAACATCTTGCTGAGATTCAAAAGGAATTGGCGGAATTGCGAGAAAAATTTAACGCAATGAAGGCTCAATGGGAGAATGAGAAAGAAGCCATTGATAAGGTGCAGAAGTTGCGTGAGCAGCTGGATTCCCTCAATGCTGAGATGGAACGAGCAGAGCGGGAATACGATTTGAATCGTGCTGCAGAATTAAAATATGGCAGAATTCCTGAAGTGCAGAAACAGTTGGCGCAGGAAGAAGAGAAGGCAAATGCCGGACGAAAAGAAAGCTTTTTGCGAGACAAAGTAACAGAGGAAGAAATTGCTCGTATTGTAGAACGATGGACAGGCATTCCTGTAGCACGCCTTATGGAAGGAGAACGGGAAAAACTGCTGCATCTGGAAGAAATTCTCCATCGTAGAGTGATTGGACAGGATGAAGCAGTTAAAAACGTAGCGGAGGCTATTATTCGTTCCCGTGCAGGTATTGCAAATCCCAACCGGCCTATCGGTTCATTCCTGTTTTTGGGTCCTACAGGTGTCGGTAAGACAGAACTTGCAAAGGCATTGGCAGAAGCCCTCTT
>CAWVKD010000067.1:0-78618 GCA_963929765.1 Clostridia bacterium
TTTCCCTTTGATAAGATGTTTGGTTTTGTGTTTCTTTTATCCGGTACTCCTGTTCCATATTGATCCCTCCTGATCTTATCTTATTCCATGCTCGCTTTTCTTGACAGTCTATCGTTTTTCCCATTGCGCTTTGGATTCATTTTTGTTACAATAGGTAAAAACCCATCTTTCAGGGTATATCATTCTGATTCGGCGCTCCGCCTGCTGAAACGGCGGAATCCCGGAAGTGTTTCTGCTACCCTCCAGTTTGAAAGAGCAGGAGGGTACTGTTGCGCCCGGGCGTTAGGAGCATAGATATGTTAAAACTAGAACATGTAAGTTACAATGTAAAAGAAGAAGGGCAGTCTCTTCCCATCTTAAACGATGTAAGTCTTACCATTGAAGACAACCAATTTATTGTCATCACTGGTCCCAATGGCGGCGGGAAAACAACACTCGCTAAAATAATCATGGGGCTTGTCACCCCCACTAGTGGATCTATCTTTTACAACGGGACCGACATTACTCATCTTGGTATTACAGAGCGGGCAAAACTGGGAATCAGTTACGGCTTTCAGCAACCTCCTCGATTCAAAGGATTACGGGTACGGGATCTTTTGGAATTGGCTGCAGGGAGTGTTAAACTGTCTCGAGAAGAATGTTGCCAATACCTTACCCGGGTAGGACTCTGTGCAGACGATTATGTTGACCGCGAAGTAGATACCAGCTTATCTGGCGGCGAGGTAAAACGAATCGAGATAGCTACCATTCTTGCACGTCAATCTGGCCTTTTAATCTTCGACGAACCAGAAGCCGGCATTGATCTCTGGAGTTTTTCTCGTCTCATTGATACCTTCCAGGCAATCCACCAGCAGCGCAATGTAACGCTTCTGATCATTTCCCATCAAGAGCGAATCATTTCCCTGGCAGATGAGATTCTTCTGGTTGCAGATGGCGAAATCCGTCATCGTGGCCCGAAAGAAGAGATTTTCCCGATGATTTTATCCGATACAGTATCGGGCTGCTGCTATATGAATGAGGGGGCGAAATAAATGAACCAAATTGATGAAGCTCTTTTGGCGCAAATCGCAGATTTACATGGAACACCACAGGGAGCATATAATATTCGAAAAGACAGCGCATTGGCCGGTCGTGCCAATACGAAGAATATTACCATTGAAACAAAAGCAGATCAATCTGGCATTGAAATCCATATTCGTCCTGGCACAAAATACGAAGTGGTTCATATCCCAGTTATCATTACACAAAGTGGAATTGAAGAATTGGTCTATAATGACTTTTTTATTGGCGAAGACTGCGACGTATCTATTATCGCCGGCTGTGGAATTCATAATGATGGTCATAACCGTTCGGAACACGACGGAATCCATACATTCCATATTGGAAGAAACTCTCGTGTCCGATACAGTGAAAAACATTATGGTCAAGGAAGCGGAGATGGAGAAAAAATTATGAATCCCCGCACGATCCTTTACTTGGAAGAAGGCGCTAGTGTCCAGTTGGACACTGCACAGATCCGTGGTGTTGACTCTACCAAACGATACACCAAAGTGGTTGTCGGGAAAAATGGTGAAGCCATTATAACAGAACGATTGCTCACCCATGGCAACCAGCACGCCGTATCCGAAATGGATGTTTTGTTAGACGGAGAAGGTGCCTCTTCCCGGATCATCTCTCGCTCTGTTGCACAAGATCAATCAGAGCAAACGTTTTATCCACGGATGATTGGGAATGCACCCAGCTTTGGACATGTGCAATGTGACTCCATTTTGATGGGAAATGCCAAAATCCGATCCATCCCCGCCATTACTGCTAACCACACAGAGGCCCAATTGATCCATGAGGCCGCCATTGGTCGTATTGCGGGAGATCAAATTACAAAGCTGATGACTTTGGGTCTAACAGCTGAAGAAGCAGAGGAGAGAATATTAAGTGGATTCCTTAAATAACCCAGAACGTGTACAAGCCCTTTTAGAAGAAATCAATGCACGAAACGATTATGCCCGTCGTGCAGGCGTACGAATGACCAATATTTCCCCTGAACAGGCAGAAGGTGTTTTAGATGTCACACCAGATGCTTATAATCCTCTCGGTATGGCCCACGGTGGATTTCTTTACATGTTTGCTGATACTGTTGCAGGTGTTGCCGCATGGGCACTTACTGGAAAAAGTTATGTAACCCAGGACAGCACGGTTCATTTTCTGCGACCTGCTACAGAAGGACGTCTAAGAGCTGTGGCAAAACCCATCAAATTAGGACGCCAAATTTGTATCTATTCTGTGGAAATATTTGATAAAAATAATAAAAAAGTACTGTATGCCACTCTAACCTTCTTCCAAAAAGATCGTGTTTCTTCTTAATATTTTGCAGGAACCTGCTTATCTTATTTTCTATGGCGGAGTTCAAAAAATTGTGAAAAACAAGTGAAAGAGGCACCGTTTTCCATTGATTTGAAACCGGTGCCTTTTTATGCTCTCATCGTTTTGTTCAAAAAATGGTATTGACAATATCTTCCCTCTCAGGTACTATATCTGTGCATTATTTTTATTTTGAAGTACAAGATATTGTAAAATCTATAAATTGTCGTAGGTGTAATCTGTATGATATTCAAAGGAGGCCTCTTATGCTCATATCAACCATACGCAAACGAGACGGACGTCTAGCATCTTTCGATCAAAGCAAAATCTCTTGTGCAATCACCAAAGCATTTCAGGCAACTTACAAGCCCGATCAGGAAGACGAAGCCTGCCGCTTGGCAGAAGAAGTCGTCTCTATCCTAGAGCTTGAGGGCGCTTCCGAACCAGATGTAGAGCATATTCAAGATGTTGTAGAACGAGTCTTAATGGATAACGGATACATCCAAACGGCCAAAGCCTATATTTTGTACCGTTCAGAACGTAGTCGTGCCAGAGAAATGAACACTCGCTTGATGAAGATTTATGAAGACATTACCTTTGCTGACGCTGCTGATAGCGATATCAAGCGAGAAAATGCCAATATTGATGGGGATACCGCTATGGGATCCATGTTAAAATTTGGATCAGAGGGCGCCAAGCAGTTTTATGATATGTTTGTTCTCAACCCTGATCATGCAAAAGCACATCGGGAAGGAGATATCCATATTCATGACTTGGATTTTCTTACTCTTACCACTACCTGCTGCCAAATTGATATCAAGAAGTTGTTCCAGGGCGGCTTTTCTACCGGACATGGCACACTGCGGGAGCCCAATGATATTGCCTCCTACTCTGCTCTTTGCTGTATTGCCATCCAGTCCAATCAAAATGACCAACACGGAGGACAAAGTGTTGTCAACTTTGATTATGGTATGGCGGATGGTGTTCGCAAGACCTTTGTACGGATCTACCGACAAAATCTGGCCCGTGCATTCATGCTTCTCACCGGTCAGGACGATGCAGAGACAGAGATTCGTGCCATCATCGAGCAAGTAAAACAAGAAACTGGACTTTTGCCGACCTTGGAAAACTGCGAAGCATATTTTGAAGCTGAGCTTCTACTTCTGGTATCTCGTTTTGGTGAAATTGGTTTGGTGCAAAAGGCACAGACTTTTGCCCATTACCGCGCTTGCAAGGAAACAGATCGGGCTACTTATCAAGCTCTGGAAGCTTTTATTCATAACCTTAACACCATGCACTCTCGTGCAGGCGCCCAAACTCCATTTTCTTCGATTAATTACGGTATGGACACTTCACCAGAAGGCCGTATGGTGGTAAAAAACCTCCTCTTGGCAACGGAAGCTGGTCTTGGAGAAGGGGAAACACCTATTTTCCCCATTCAAATCTTTCGTGTCAAAGACGGGGTCAATTTCAACCCAGGAGAGCCCAATTACGACCTGTTTCAACTGGCTTGCCGGTGTAGCGCCAAACGGCTGTTTCCCAACTTTTCTTTCATCGATGCACCCTATAATCTTCGCTATTATAAACCGGGACATCCAGAAACGGAAATCGCATACATGGGTTGCCGAACCCGTGTGATCGGAAATGTGTATGACCCTTCCAATGAAATCTCGAATGGACGTGGAAATCTGTCTTTTACCTCTATTAATTTACCCCGTATTGCATTGCGATGCAAAGGTGACATTACATTGTTCTTTGAGGAATTGGATCGAAAAGTAGATCTTGTCATCGCTCAACTCCTGGAGCGCTTTGAAATTCAGGCTAGGAAACGGGTACGCAATTTCCCGTTTCTGATGGGAGAAGGGGTGTGGCTGGGCAGTGATCAATTGGGCTGGAATGATGAAGTGAGAGAAGTACTGAAACATGGTACCCTCAGTTGCGGTTTCATCGGCCTTGCTGAAACCCTCAAGGCGCTAACTGGCTATCACCATGGCGAAAGTGAACGTTCCCAGACATTAGGCCTGGAAATCATAAGTGCTATGCGTTCCAAAATGGATCAAGCCAGCCGAAAATACAGCATGAACTTTACACTTCTGGCCACTCCTGCGGAAGGTCTTGCTGGACGTTTTGTTCGTCTGGATAAAGAACGGTTTGGTATTATCGAAGGAGTTACAGACCGAGAGTATTATACCAATAGCTTCCATATCCCTGTCTACTTCCCCATCAACGCTTATGACAAGATTCGGCTGGAGGCACCCTATCACGCTCTTACCAATGCGGGTCACATTACATACATAGAGATGGACGGAGATCCTCTGGAAAATTTAGAGGCATTTGAGTCTATTATCCGAGCCATGCAAAAAGCAGGTATTGGATATGGTTCTATCAATCATCCTGTAGACCGAGATCCTGTATGCGGTTTCTCCGGCATTATCGGAGATCAGTGCCCAGGCTGTGGCCGCCGGGAAGGTGATGTTCCATTTGAACGTATCCGCCGCATTACAGGCTATCTTGTAGGTACCTTAGACCGCTTTAATGACGCCAAGAGAGCAGAGGAGAGAGACCGTGTCAAACACAGTATCTGATACCCTTCGGATCGCAGGAACCATTCAAGATTCTATTGTAGATGGGCCTGGTCTACGATTTACTGTGTTCACCCAAGGCTGTCCTCACCATTGTCCTGGATGTCACAACCCAGAAACCCACGACCCAAATGGTGGAACGCTGGTTTCTGTTGCATCATTGATCGATGAAATGCGTCGAAACCCTTTGATAACCGGGCTAACCCTATCGGGAGGAGATCCATTTTTGCAGGCAGCAAACTGCATTCCTCTGGCACGCGCTGCCCGAGAAGATGGCTTGACCATCTGGATTTATACCGGATATCAATATGAAACGCTTTGCGCGCCAAATGCACCTGAATCTTGGCATGAGCTTTTAGAATGTGCTGATGTTTTGGTGGACGGGCCCTTTCTTTTGGATCAGCGTTCCCTTTCCTGTTCTTTTCGCGGCAGTACCAACCAGCGGCTTATTGACCTTTCCAAAAGCCGTGCTGCAAAGAAGGTCATTTTATGGACTTCTCAGCGATCTTCCCTTCCATTCACCAGACCAGAATCTTAACCATAATATTAACCATATTCTAAGAGCCATACAATTCCCTTATGTTCTTACAAACAAGGATACCGGTCTTTGCAAAGACCGGTATCCTTGTTTCCTTTATTTTCAACATTTGTCTTATAACTGATGAAATGGTTCATCCAATATTTCCAAGCACGCTTCCCAAACCGCTTCACTTAGGCTTGGATGAGGATGAATCACACAGGCCAGATCCTCTACTTTTAGGCCAAGTGCTACAGCCAGAGAGAGTTCTGAAATCACTTCTGATGCTTCCGCGCCTAAAATGTGTCCCCCTATAATACGATTATCCTCTCCAGCAATTACTTTTACAAACCCTTCTCGTTGCCCCAAAGAAAGAGCCCTTCCATTGCTGCGGAAGGCAAACCGTCCTACTTTGACCATAATGCCTTTTGCCTCTGCTTCTTTCTCTGTCATACCTACAGAGGCAATCTCTGGAGTGGTATAGATACAAGCGGGTATCGTTGCGCTGTTGTGTCTGTCACTTGCTCCTTTGACTGCGTGCTCTGCCGCAATCATACCTTTTGTGAATGCCAGATGGGCCAATAGTTTTCCACCTGTCACATCTCCAACAGCATATACTCCCGGGAGGCTGGTCTCCATGGTGTCATCCACCCAAACTGCGCCTCGCTCCATTTTTAATGGCAATGCATGAAACGATTCTGTGGAAAGCTTTCTTCCAACGGCAACCAAGACACCTCCACACTCTATTTCTGTGGAACCGTCCGCTTTTTGACATAAAACAGTCAGTCCGTGCTCTGACGATCGAATGCTTTGAACAGAAGTGGACAGCCAGACAGAAATGCCTTGCCGTTTCATATATTTAAGCAGTTCTGCTGTCACTTCTTCATCTACACCTGGAAGAATGTTGGATTGCTGTTCCACAACAGTCACTTTTGTCCCCAAAGGACTAAGTATGGAAGCAAATTCTAATCCAATCACTCCCGCACCAATAATGACAACACGATCGGGTATATGTTCTAATGAGAGGGCATCTGTACTCGTCCATACGCCTTCCAGTTCCACTCCAGGTATAGGTGGTAAAAGAGGGATAGCACCCGTTGCTAAAATCAATTTTTTACACTGTACTGTGATGATTTCGTCCTCTGCATGTACCAGAACCGTTTCTGGCGACTGCACTTCTCCATGTCCCAAAAGGACGGTAACACCCCTTGCTTTCAACAACTGTGCAACACCGGATTGTAACATTTTGACCACTCTGTCTTTCCGTTTCGTTGCACTATCCCAATGAATGTTGTCTAAATGGGCTTCCAGACCAAATTCTTTTGCATGTTTTATCTCTGCTGCTAAACCGCTACTACGCAGCAGTGTTTTTGTAGGAATACAGCCTTCATTAAGACAAGTTCCCCCTACCTTTTTTTCTTCTATTAATATTACCTGGGCACCTAATTGGGCTGCACGTAATGCTGCTGCATACCCAGCAGGTCCTCCTCCCAGCACAACAATCTCTGACTTCATCTCTTTTGTATCCATGGTATCCTCCGATTTCTTTTGTTCTATATTTGGAAGTATACTGTTTTCCTTCTTTTTGTCAATCATTTTCCGCATCTTTAAAAGTTTTAGCAGAAGAGACACTGAAGATCCTATACTTTCTGTCATTCCAATTTGGAAGACTGTTTGCAAAACAGTCGACCATTTGTTCCAACTTTTATAAAATTCCCCTCACGTTTACTAAAATCATGATCTATAAATGTCGTTTGTTTTTCCTAAAGTGTACCTTTTTGCTGGCACATTGACAAAGGAAGGGTATGTTTGATATGCAAATACTTGACACGCTATAATATTAGATTTATAATTATAAGAAATCTAATATTATGTGAGAGGAGGAGAAAAGAGTTGTCATTGCATTATTTGCTTATGGCCAATCAAGCAATCATGCAAAAGCTGTTGATGAAGAAATTATCAGATACTGGTCTTACACCTGGACAGCCAAAAATATTGGACTATCTCAGTGAGCATAATGGTGCAAATCAAACTGAAATTGCCGCTGCTTGTTATATTGAAACAGCAACACTGACATCTGCAATCAATGGAATGGAACAAAAAGGTCTCGTAGAGCGCAGACGTCTCAATGGGAATAGGCGCAGCTACTATATTTTCTTAACGGAAAAAGGAGACCAGATGTGTAAGCGGGTTACGACGGCATTTTACGAAATTGAAACCAAAATTTTTGCATCTTTGTCTGACCAGTCAGTCCAGCTTTATCATAAATTATCAAAGGAGCTACAAGAGAAATTGACAGCTATACTGGATGAATATCCATAATAGACTATTTCGTATATTATAACTTTATCCATATCGATCAAAAAGGACAGGGGTTCAAATGGAAAAAAAAAGAAATCATCAAACGTTATATTGTACTGATTTTTGGGCTGTTTTTTGCAGCGTTAGGTGTAGCCATCACCAAACATAGCGAGCTAGGAGTATCGCCGATCTCATCTGTGGCAAATGTTATGAGCTATCAATTCCCTGCTCTGTCTATGGGAGTATGGCTTATTCTGTGGAACTGTGTATTGATCATTGCCCAGATACTGATTTTAAGAAAAAAGTTCCGGCTCAGTGATCTGTTACAGATCCCGGTATCATTTATTTTTGGTTATTTTACTGATTTCGGCACATGGTGCATCTCATCGATCCCATTGGATACATACCTGATCCGCTTAATCATGGTAATCATCGGTACAATTATTCTGGGTTTTGGAACGGCACTTTCCGTGATTGCCAATGTGGCAATGAATCCAGGTGAAGCAATTGTACGGACAATCGCTTCTACTACGAACAAGAATTTTGGAAATATCAAAATTGTACTCGATGTAATTTATGTTATTATCTCAGTTATACTTTCTTTGATTTTCTTCAATGGGGCCGTTGTAGGAACGAGAGAAGGTACTGTTATTGCCGCAATCTTCACAGGTATGGTAGTGCGATTCTTTACCCATCTGATGGAAAAACCATTTGCCAATTTGTTAGGAACAACAAATAATTCTGATCAAACATCTAGAGAAGTCGTTCATCAAAATTAGAATAGAACCTTTTTAAAAAGGTTTCCGGCTGTGCGTCTTTTGCAAATCTTTCGAAAAGACAGCAGCCGCTTTTTTATGGCGTTTAATGCATAGGCGAGGTAAGATCTATGTCCGCCTTTAATGAGAGCTATTTGAAGAGATAAAAAAGTCTTTCTGCCCCGTGGTTTAGCGTCCATTGCATAACTGCTCCAAACATAGATTTCCTGTTCCTTTATGCGGAACACATCGATTAAAGCCAAGCTTGCAGATTTCCCATATTGTTCCTTTTAGCGACGTTGCCATATAATAGGTAGCCAGTGGCACGTCATCTTCAACAACGAAGAAAATCATAGCTCCTCGATTTATTTCTTCATCAATCTTTTCGAATTTCTCTTGATTTTGCTCTTCCAAAAAGCCAATCATGGAATGGACGACATCAACTAAAATAATCATTCTTGATAGAATCACTAGATGTATAACAATAACTCCCGTATAATCTTTTGCACAAATACTTGAATCAAATGCTACATGTGAATTACAAGCTTCACTTATCATCTAATAATTGTGGGTTAAGTCGCCATACAATTCGGAAAGCTGAGAAAATGCTAAAACCTATCATCATGTTCACCTATACGCTCAAAAAGTTGGAAGCTGATCATCTGGTGCAACAAAAAACGAAGATAATATAATGAAATACTGCCTCGGACGCAATATGCTTTCATCGAGAGAGCAGGGAGTTACCGCCGATTTTCTACGCTATTTCCCCAGGAGGCATAAAGTGCATTCCATGACCAAATTTATATGATGCGGAAGAAACCCAAATGGAGTTTCGATGATATGTAATAAGCGCCGAAATGGTTCAATTGATCATTGAATCATTTCGGCGTTTGTCATGATACATTTTAGGTAGATCGCTGAAATAGAACGACTACTTTGCATCGACTCCCCCATGAATTTGTTTCAACACATTTCCAATATCTCCATTGATGCAAATGGACTGATGTGCAATTTCACGTGGACATTCTGCCTGACCATCGTTGATACAGACATAAACTGCCTGTTTGTTTTGAGCAGTCATTTGCCAAAATGGATACTTGATGATAACAGGAGTATTATAACCTATACCCAATTCCACAAACAGAATCTGTTTATTTGCATTTGCCTGTAAAAATTTTTTATAACGTTTCGCGGCTGTATGCCAGCCCATATCCTCCACAAAAGTATCATCCGCCCGAAGATTCATGGACATAGGCGCCCCGCAGACGGGGCAGTACGGCACCAATTCCTTTGGAATTTTCATTTCACTTTGCTCCGCCAGCATTTTTTTGACTATGGATTCATTGTCGTAGGTCTTGTAGTGGCATGGCTTGGAACATTGCCAGAGGCCATAATCCCCCTGGGTGTAGAAAAGTCTTTGTTTATCGAACCCTGCCTTTTGAAAACAGTGGTCCACATTAGTGGTAATCACAAAATAGTTTGTCCCTTGTACAAAGCGAAAGAGCAATTCATACACTGGCTTCGGCGCATCCATATACCGGTTGATGTAAATATTGCGGCTCCAAAAAGCCCATTGTTCTTCCAGCGTGTCGTAGGGATAAAATCCCCCGGAATACATATCATGAAACCCATACTTCGCCTCAAAGTCTGCAAAATATCGGTGAAACCGCTCCCCATTGTACACAAGTCCTGCAGAGGTGGAAAGACCCGCACCAGCACCGACAACAACAGCATCAGCCGTTTCCAACTTCTCTTTGAGTTTGTCAATATGTACCGAGTAAGTCTCGGTAGATTTCATCATCGACATCCTTGAAAACATTAAATATTACCTCCATACCGCTGTGCGTTCGCGTCATAAAACTTCGAACCGTCTGGATAGCAATTTCTGCCCCGAGCCGGTTGGGAAAATGGAATTCACCTGTGGAAATACAACAAAACGCAACACTTTTGATCTGCTTTTGATCTGCCAGCGTCAGGCAGGCATGGTAGCAGGAGGCAAGGAGCCGCTTATGTTCCTCGGTCACTGTATCCTCAATAATCGGTCCAACCGTATGAAGCACATATTGGCAAGGCAAATTGAAAGCCGGTGTCAGTTTGGCTGTCCCAGTCTTCTCACTGTGCCCCTGCCGCTTCATCAGTTCTGCGCAGGCAAGTCTCAGCTGAATCCCTGCAAATGTATGGATACAGTTATCAATACAGCTATGGCAAGGGACATAGCAGCCTGTCATGCCACTGTTGGCGGCATTGACGATAGCGCCACAGCGCAAAGTGGTGATATCCCCTTTCCAGAGGTAGATTCCTTGTGTTACCGGTGTCAGGTCGCAAACATCGGTAATGCCTTTTCCCGCTATTTCTTCCTGTAAATACGCATCCTGCACCGTCAGAAATGTCTGACTGATGGGTTTCGGCATCCGAACGTTCATCAACGCACGAAGTAAAATCCTTTGCGTCTGTTCCTCTGCAGGAATCTGTATATGAGAATACTGAGACTGTTCCCGTAGCAGTTCTCGGATCAGAAAAAGTCTTCTTTCTGTTTGTGTCATATCAACCACGCTTTCTTACCGCATTCACCCGGCAATTTTCATATGTAGTTTCCGCAGTGGAGACAGTGCTCCTGCTGGGTGACAAAAGGTCGCTCCGCCGTAATGCACTGCTGGGGACAGACGGATCATTTCCTTGTATTTGGTGTATCCCAGGATCTGGACCTGACCATTGGAGAAAAGCTTTTGGCAAAAATTCTTTATATTTTAAGTGTAACATTTAATTCTGAAGTTAAGAAATGATGTGAAGATATATTTACAAAAAGAAATGCCTATCTGCTCGGTGGCAACTACTGTTTCTCTAATTGAGATTAAATGGAAATTTTTGATTATGAACAATCTATTGGTGCGACCCTAGAGATTTAATGAGCTAAAAAAGGATTTGGCAGGAACCAGCTCAAAAATATTGGCGGATAGTTGACGATCTACGGAAGCAGACGAAATCATTGCCGCAAATACTGCCAAATCCAGAATCAGCTGAAAATACGAAACGGCGTGTACGTTCTACGGAAGATACTTTTGTACCAGCTCCAGTTGAGAATGTGATGGACGATAAAAAGGACAAAGATCTGCGCCAGGCCTTCACATAAGCCTTTAGCTGCTGCAGAGCACTGAGAGTCGTGAGCGCAGTGACAGTAACCAGCTCCCACATCCGGTTGTCTAGACTCCCGATATAGCAAATGTCACCAAAAATGTATCCCTGCAAGATCTGCATGGAACACTGTCAATACCTTCGTTTCCCGCTTTATGGTGTGAAACAGCCCATTCATCTTTTATCTGGTTCGTTCTTTTCTATCCATGATGATCTCTTCGTTTCTTCTATTGCTGTTCCTCAGCCCATTGTTTCAACACTTCTTTGGAAAGGCCGCCATTCATCAGCCGTCCATCTTTCAGGATTGCATTGGGGCAGGAGGAAGACAATTCCTTCGCGGTTTTTCCGAGACCACTCCCACCGGAGGTGGCAAACAGGATGATGGTTTTCCCCGAGAAGTCATAGCTTTCCAGAAAGGTACGGATGATTCGAGGCGCTGTATACCACCAGATGGGGAATCCCAAAAAAATACGGTCATAGGCCGCAATGTTTGCATCCTTGTCCGCCAGTTCTGGGCGAGCCGCAGGATCACTCATTTCCAGGCTACTGCGGGAATGCTTATCTTGCCAGTCGAGATCCTTTTGCGTGTAGGGTATTGCTGGCTTGATTTCATATAGATCTCCCGCAACGGCAGCCGCAAGAGCAGTAGCGGCTTTTGCAGTCATGCCGCTTGCCGAAAAATATGCTACTAATGTTTTACTCATTGTATATCTACTCCTTTTTGTTTATTCTGCTGTGATAATCGTAGGGTACCGGGTCTGCCATTCTTTCATCAACACCCTGGTTCGCTGACCAGCTCTGGATATCATATGAAGAAGATGAGACTTCTTCTTCGTGGCCGTCAAAGAAGATATTGCCCGAAATTGCAGCACTTGATACGGCCTGTGTGATGGAGCCCCACACTACTGGACAGCCCGCCAGTGCCATGAGAGCAGAACAGATAGACCTGCTTTCTGGAAAGGTCATGCTTTTTCAGAAAAGAAAGCAGCTGGGCCCTGGTCATATCGTACCACCGGTTGAGATATTCCAAGAAAACCATATCATAACTGATCCAGATTCTCAACGCTCTCCACCAGTGCAGGACAAGCATGATAGCCCTTTCTTAATTGGCTCTTACAAGACATTTATCCCCAATCACAGAAATAGGCCTCTGCCACATAGATAGAGAAACGATCTTCTCCAATCTCCTTCTACACCCATTCCACCAGTCTCTACACATTTCTAAGGGCAATCACACAGGGAGAGGTAATGGCGTCTACACCGTCTTTCAGAATGGAATTATCCTTCCTGGAAAAATAAACTACTAAAATATTGGAGCCGGTTTCGTCCTCGCCAGCTTCCCATTCCGGATTTATTTCTTTGGAAGATGATTCCGGCATGGATGTCCGGATGGTATCTGATGGATCCATATTTTCTTCGCTTGGCATACTTTCAAAATTCCCACAATCTGTTGTCGAAAAGCAGCGTGGCAGCCAAGAGCTTCGCTATCATTTTTCATCAGATACAGCTGTTGTATTTTAATTGTATTATAGAACCGTCCTTATAAAATGTCTAATACTTATTATTTATCTTGAACCATACGCACAGCGCATGGCTGCAATGAAATGAATGAGATAAATACTTCTTCGCAAAACGAAAATCCAATTTCTATCGTGCTTGTACGCACATCATGTTAATCTCTTGAATAAACAGAGAAGGTAGCTGCATCACATGCAGAACATCCGCAGCACAAGGAATATTGCCCTCAGTAGCGGTTGTTAAAAAGTATCGCAATGTGCGCAGCTCCACCTTCCATCACTCGTATTCTCGTATTTAATATCGTCTAAAGCACAGCATATTCATGCGCACAGTCAATATCTTTATACATCAGTACGTTTTTTGTATCATTTTATCTTGATGCAACATTACCCCTTATCTATTATCCTATTGGTAATAAGCAATTAGCCCAAACCTATATCGGGACATCAGATTACATCACAGCCCATCAAAATGGTGACATTCAATATGCTATATATTCTTGAACGACTCATTTTATAGATGTAAGCGCATAATCACAATCCTGCACTACCATTATCCGCATGTTAGTTGTCAACTCATTGTTAAAAACTGACGATATCATTCGTCCCCACAGCATGAAAAGCTCAAAGTTTCTTTACGAACAAAGCCCGTATGGCGTTAAAGACGGCAAGGATCATCACACCCACATCGGCAAAGACCGCCAGCCACATATTGGCAAAGCCCAAAGCCACCAGCACAAGACAAATCAACTTCACACCAATGGCTACCACGATATTCTGGTAAACGATGCGTAAACACTTACGGCTGATTTTAATTGCCTTAGCAATCTGCATAGGGTCATCATCCATCAGCACTACATCGGCAGCCTCAATGGCAGCGTCTGAACCCATAGCACCCATGGCAATGCCAATGTCCGCCCGACGAAGTACAGGGGCATCGTTGATGCCGTCACCCACAAAGGCCAGCTTAGCTTTATCACTGGTTTTCATCTTCAGTAGCTCTTCCACTTTTTCCACTTTATCAGCTGGCAGTAGTTGGCTGTACACCTGATCAATACCCAGGTTTCCAGCTACCTGGTCAGCAACCTTCTTGATATCACCCGTAAGCATGACGGTCTTGTGAACCCCCGCCGCCTTCAGGGCCTGAACAGCCTGTTTGGAATGAGGTTTCACTATGTCGGAGATGACGATATGTCCGGCATAGTTGCCATGAATGGCCATGTGGATGATGGTGCCTACGCTGTGGCAGGAGATGTACTGCACCCCCAACCGATCCATCAGTTTGTCGTTTCCGGCAGCCACCTCTACGCCGTCTACCTTGGCGATCACACCATTACCGCTGATCTCCTGAATATCGGTAACCCGGCTACGATCGATTTCCTTGCCATAGGCTTTCTGAAGACTCTTGCTAATAGGGTGGGATGAAGCACTCTCTGCCAAAGCAGCGTACTCCACCAGTTTGGCATCATCAATCTTGCTGTGGTGGATACCGTTGACCTCAAATACACCCTGAGTCAGGGTACCAGTCTTATCAAAAACTACCACCTTAGTTTGAGACAAAGTTTCTAAATAGTTGGAGCCCTTTACCAGAACGCCCGCTTTGCTGGCACCGCCGATTCCCGCGAAAAAGGACAAAGGAATGGAGATAACCAAGGCACAAGGACAGCTAGCTACTAGGAAAGTGAGGGCCCGGTAAATCCAGGTTTCCCATCCGGCATCTAACCCCAGGGCGAATATCCTCACCAATGGCGGCAGGATAGCCAATGCCAGTGCTGCATAGCAGACCACCGGGGTATAAATCTTGGCAAATCGAGAGATAAAGTCTTCAGACCTGGACTTGCGGGAGGAGGCGTTCTCCACCAGATCCAGGATTTTGGACACAGTGCTCTCTCCAAACTCCTTAGTAGTCTGGATATACAGTAGACCGGTCATGTTAATGCAACCGCTTACGATTTCATCCCCGTTCTTGACCTCACGAGGCAAGCTTTCACCGGTGAGTGCTGCGGTATTCAGTGTGGAGTAACCTTCCACCACAGTGCCATCAATAGGCACCTTTTCACCAGGTTGAACCACGATAATGGTGCCAACGCTAACCTCATTCGGGTCCACCTGTTCTAATTTGCCATCGTGCTCAATGTTGGCGTAATCCGGGCGGATATCCATCAGGTCGCAGATGTTCCGTCGGCTCTTGCCTACGGCGTAGGACTGGAACCATTCGCCAACTTGGTAAAACAGCATGACGGCAATAGCCTCCAGATAGTCCCCATTTTGGTACACAGCTAGGGCTAAGGCTCCCAATGTTGCCACGGCCATAAGAAAATTCTCGTCAAAGACCTGACCATTGCGGATACCTTTATATGCTTTCCGCAGGATGTCATAGCCGATGATCAAGTAATCTACCAGAAAAATAGCCAAACGAGCCCAGCGGCCTCCGTTCTCTAACGGTTCAGAAATTGTAGCCTCGAAAGTCTGAAGAACCAGTAATAATATCGTGGCAGCCAGGATGCGCCACAACATCACCTTTTGTTTTTGAGTCATGTTAGCGGAAGGCCTCATTCCAATGACTTGAAGAATCAAAGCAAGAAGCGCAACCACAATTAGCAGACCATATATAATGTATTCCTGCATATTGATTATCCTTTCTATGGATTGCTTCATGGTTTACTTTTAATTGAAAAAGAAGTACCCTATAAGCAGCTGCTCCTAGAACGCTTTCTTAAGGGAATCACCGATTCTCACTGGAAGATCTCACAGTCGGGCTCCACTTTCTTACAGGCCTTGACTACATCCTGCATGACAGTTGCCGGTTCCTTGCCCTCGTCAAATTCAACGATCATCTTTTGGGTCATAAAATTTACCGTAGCCATTTTAACACCAGAAATTTTGCGAGCGGCATCCTCCATCAGGTTCGCACAGTTCGCGCAATCCACTTCAATCTTATACGTTTTTTTCATGATAAAACTCCTTCCCAAAATGTTGATTCATTTAATATAATAATTAAGCAATTGTTTAACTGTAGTGCCATCATACAAAGAAAATCCTTTTTCGTCAATACTTTCGGCTAATATCCTGCTATTCGGGCAAAAGATACTTCCATTTGGGAAAACAGATTCTGCTGTACGAAAAATTGTATTAGGAAGTACAATTTCTTTTGCACGAAAAATGGGAGCTGCTCACGACAGCTCCCGCTTTTCAGTCTAATGTGCACTTTCAGAAATTTGCGGCACGCTTTTTTTCCATCGACGAAAAAGACGATGCGCCCGTTCAGAACAGGGCACCCGACTGTATGGACCGCATCCCTATGGCAAGCCAACATAACGGCTCACATAAAGGTCCCCTGTCGGACAATTTTCCGTTAAAATAATTTCATCCATAAAATGGCTGTTGCTTCTTAATAAAAATCCAAAGTTTCTCCATTTTTCGGAGTGATGCAACATTCCGCCACGTCCTGTTCATTCAGAAAGTCCCGAAATTCCGTTTGGATCACTGTAGCATGGTTAACAGCATCCATGTGATTGGCAATAATGGTGGCTTTGCGTGCAACTTTACACACTTTCAAGACATCCACTTTCTCTATGATGAGCCGCCAATCCTCGTCAACTCTGCTCCGCAGGCATTGACAATTACAATGCCACATGTATGTCCAGCTGATCGATTAGAAGACATACCATACAGGTTGGGTACGAATGAGTATCACACACGATATACGACGACATTCCGGTGTTTCCTACTTTGCTTTCTTACGTTTCCAATAACTTTGCAAATCTCCCTTACTCCTGACTGAATCAAGCCCCCATGAATTTTTGCAGTTTGTCTCGTTGTGCGGAAAAATCTTGCAGTCCAAGATCATACAGCTCTCGTTCTGCTTGCTCTTTCATGGAATAAGTCCCCACACGGATGGGCTTGCTAGCCGCAAAAACGAAAGCAACGCCCTCCTGCTCAAGTGAAAATACTTCTTTTAAATTTTTATTGTACAAAATATGCCTTTGATCAATCGCATTTACAATGTTAGGATATGTACGGCCGATACGCCGATACAACAAACGCATCCCCTGTGGCTTGCGTACATAGTCTCGGTTTTTGGACAGAATAACTACCAGCTTCTTACAACCTTGCTCCAAGGCGTGACGAACCGGAATGGCATCTGTTAAACCCCCATCAAAATAAGGGGTTCCGTTCAGCGTAATCGGCCGGCATATGGCTGGGATGGCGCTGGAGGCCATAATCAGGCGGTAGTCATCCTGTTTCATCATCTCCCGGCCAAAGTATTCCGGTTTTCCCATCAGTGCATTTGTAACAACAGCCTGATATTCTGCTGGATTTTTCATAAAAGCCGGAAAGTCCAGAGGGTCTTTACCGTCTGCGCATGTTAGATCCCCGTAAATATATTTCAGGCCAAACAAATCTCCAGTTTTCAGCAGACTTTTCACTCCGAAATAGTTGGAAGAGTGGATGTGATCTGTGAAAAATCGCAAGTTTCGCTTTTTCTGCCCTGCTATGTACGACGCCAAATTCCCCGCTCCTGCAGATGCGCCAATACAGTAATCAAAGGTGATTTTTTCGTCGAGAAATGCGTCTAGAATGCCAGCATTGTAGGCGCACTTCATTCCTCCACCTTCCACAACTAATCCGATTTTTTCATGAGTTTTCGTTGTCAACATCCCCTTATCAGGTATTTTCCCCCCTGTTTGTTCCTAATCCAGTCGCGTTAATTTGCTATAATACTTTTCTATGATTGCCTGCAAGGTGATAGACCGCATTTTCTTCTCAGCTGTTTCCTGGATCTCCTGATAAAAATCTGCAATGGTAAGTTGAATGTAAATTCCTACGCCGCATTCCGGATTGGTATCTACATCCCAATGGAGCAAAGGTTTGTTACCTTCCACTGCCCGGTAAACATCAAAAACCGTTATCTCGCAAGGCTCTCGAGTCAAAGTGGCATTTGCTTGCCCCTGTGTATTAGAAATGATACCTGCGTTTTTCAGCACAGCCATCAATTGGCGGATGTAAGCCGGATGAGTCTTTACACTTTTCGCAATCCTGGCACTCGTCGGCCGCTGGTTCGTCCCCAAACTAAGAAAAACCAATATATGGAGTGCATCGCTCAATTTTGTAGAATATTTCATTGCATGCCTCCTAAAATTCTATCCGCCCTCTTGTAATTCTTAAAATAGCATAGTATAATCGCAACATGTAATTTTTATAATAACATCTCAAAAGAGGACTGTCAATTAAGTTGCTAAAATATAGCCGATATAACCAGGTTGAAAATAGGAGGAAATCCTTATGCAAAATATGTCTTTACCCCATGACCATGGGCAGATAATGGAACAAGAACTGAAGCATATGCCCAGTGTAGAGAATTTTCAAACAGTAGCAGATATTTTTAAGCAATTGGGTGATGGGAGCCGTATTCGCATCTTCTGGTTGCTGTGCCATTGTGAGGAGTGTGTCATAAACCTCTCTGCTATGGTGAATATGAGTAGCCCGGCAGTATCTCATCATCTCAAACAGCTAAAAGCCGCTGGACTGATTGTCAATCGCCGAGATGGAAAAGAGGTTTATTATACCGCATCGACAACCGAACAGGCCCAACTGCTCCACCATATGATTGAACACATGGTGAAGATCGCTTGTCCATCTGAGGAAAAATAAAAAGGAGAACTGGAATGAATCAAGGAAAACAGTTGCATATAGAGAAACTATTAGAGAATATTCCAGCTGGAACCCTGAATATAATCCAAAATTCGATTCCCAAACCGAATCATCTTCTTTTGACTGACCAGTTTTCTGCAAAGACAAAGGGAAAAGGACGGATGGAAGTCTATTCCGTATATCCTGGTGTAGACGCATCCTATAATACTTTTTTGGCTCCGGAAGTAATCTTTCACCATACAGCTTCTTCCTCCATTTTGGAGCTGTTTTACTGTCATAGTGGCCGAGTTGGCTGGAATATGCAGGGGGGTACAGCGGTTTATTTGGGTACTGGTGATATGACAGTCCACAGTGCAACATGCTGCGCAGATTCCGCTATAATGTTCCCTCTAGGATATGCAGAAGGTATCTCTTTTTCCATCGATCTTTCTTGTTTTCCCGAAAATTATCCTGCTATTTTACAAGAGGCAGGCATGGATCTACAGAAAATAAAAAATGCTTTTTGTTCCGAACAGCCAGTAGCAATTGCAGCCTGTTCGGAATTGGACAGAATATTTACACCCCTGTATTCTACAGATTCAGCTCGACGCAAACCATATTTACAGTTGAAAGTGCAGGAATTGCTCCTGTATCTCATGGACTTCCAGCCAAGTCAGAGAGCCTTGACTCAATATTTTTCTCAACAGACGGAACAAATCAAAAAGATTCACCGCCAACTAACAGAACATCTTAACCAACGATTTACTATCGATGAACTCTCAAAACAATACTTGATTAATACGTCAACTTTAAAAGAAGTGTTCAAAGCCGTGTATGGTCTGCCAATCGCCACATATATGAAAGAATATCGGGTACGTGAGGCTATGAAACTGCTGAGAGAAACCGATGCTACTATTGCTGAGATTGCTTATCAAGTTGGGTATAGGACACAGGGAAAATTCTCAGAAGCATTTAAGGATATTGTACAGATGTTACCAACAGAATATCGGAAATCCCATAATCACAAATGAACCTCTCTTAGGAAATGAAAGTCGTAACTACTCAGTGGACGGAAAACGATATTGATGGACCCAGCCGTTTTACGGCTGGGTCTTTTCTTGTTAATCCGTTTGTAAGCCAGTACTGTATCTGTAGCTCTCATGTAACCAATCGGGTATCTAGTCTAGTGGTAAACGCGGTGGTGTCCAAAAGCTATCGCCGTTGGCACAATTTTGCTGTACTAGTGGATGCCTATTTTTAGATTTTTGTCTTTCAGCATGGTTGGATCTCTTTTCATTCCAGCTGATCAAAAGAAAAACTTCATTATCAAATAAATAACTCACAGTCTTTCCTCTCAGAACACACTTTCTTCAACATCAGACCAACAGCGGAAAGCATAATAGGATTTACCTTACGGGCAGAATGCGGACATACAGAAACACAGCGCATACAGGAGATGCAAGCTTTTTTATTCACTTTTTTCGGGTTTTCCTTGTTGATCGCCTGAACAGGACATTCTGCTGCACATACGCCACACCTGGTGCATTCCTTGGTGGGCTCTGGAACCATGCCAGCGCCTCCCGCTTTTTTATAAGGACGGTTACCGGGAATCACAGGCTCCGAGGTGCTTTTCTCAGAGAGCTTACTCTGAATCTGTTTTGCAAAATCTAAAAGTTGCTTTGTATCCTGAGCATCTGGTCTACCAGTGGCAAACTGCCGAGCAACGGAGTGCTCTGCCACGGCAGCTACGGCGGCAATCACTTGGAAGCCAGCCCGCTTTGCAGTATCCCCTAGCTCAACCAACGTGTCTTCGTAAGCTCGATTGCCGTAGACACAGACGAGGACAGCTCGGACACCATGGCCGTTTAGCATGGCAAGTCGCTCAACAGCAACAGCAGGAACGCGGCCTCCATAGGACGGCACGGAAATGACCGCCACATCCTCCTGTTCCAATGTAACAGCCTGCATATCTATTTTGCTGTCTGTCAAGTCAACATGGTTTATCTCACCTTCTAGTGCGCCTGTTAAAATCATAGATACCTTTTTTGTCCCTCCTGTTGGACTGAACACAATTTCATAAATTTTCATAATATGGTTCCTCCCTATCTTAATGTAACAATGTTGCACACAGCGTCCTGCATATGCAATTTAAATTGGAATCATGATTTTCCTTCTAAAAACTCGTTACTTTGCGCCCTACCCGTTTCACAATGCCTGAGCACTCATTCCCCAATGTAAATGGCATAACGTACCCTGGATCAATTTTGCGCTTTCCGTCAGGATAAGCATCTCCAGGGGATTGACCGCCGCCTTCATCTGAATCAGTACCGCGGAATCGGAAATTTTAGGCCCTGGAACATCGCACAGTACAGTATCTATATTTTTGAAATAATGTAACCGGAACTGCTTTCATACAAGACCTCTTTCTATGATCATCGATATTTCACTCGGTTTTGCTTGAAATTTGTCGAGAAGGCCGATAAAATAATAGATGTAATAGTTGACATGACAACTTCTGCAGTTTACCATTCTCGAGATGTAATGTCAACAATTACATCAAGACCAGCTTACGTTGATTTTTGGAAAGGTTGTAGTATGCAAATCAGTATGAAATGCTCAGTTGCGGTTCACTGCTTGATATTTATTCATGAAGCAAAGGGAATTGTTAAAGTAACTAGTAATCTTCTGGCGGAAAGCACAGGATGCAACCCTGTCATTATCCGTAATATTCTCAGTGCTTTGAAAAAAGCAGAGTTCATTACAATACCGCGGGGAACCGGTGGTGCAGAATTATGTGCAGATCCATCCCAAATTACTCTTTATCAAATCTACACGGCGTTGGAACCGAATGGACTGGTCTCGCTGATTGGAATTCATTCCTGCCAGGACCGTCCATGTCCGGTAGCTCAAAACATTGGCGAGGTTTTACAAACTCCCTATCATAAAATTGCGGAGGCAATCAAAGAAACAATGAACCGGATTACGTTACAATCTATGATTGAAGAATTCCAGAGGCTTGTAAAAAAAAGTCCCGATTTATAAAGCAGTCAAAGGAAAAATGGCACATTGGTGCAGGAAGTTTGGATTCCCTTCTACTTTATCTTTCATTCTGTAAATTTGACTTCTGCTTATGTTGGAATAGAGGTCGATTCCTGTATGATTGAGATCATTATCGGTAGATCCAATCTATATATTATCTTTTCTCCTTATACGAAGTTTTACTTGAAATCTTGATATGAAAGGCATATAATACGTTTAACTTAGTAAAAGAATTTGTAGAAACAAGACTGTCCTGTGAGATGACCTCTGTTTTTGCAGCAGAAACGCACCAGTATACCAAAAAAAGGCAGGCGAATTCATTGACAGATTTTATCACTTCTATTCTGTTTCTCCTTGTTGCTGCTCTCGTCGCCGTCGTCGGGTTTCTTTTGCGACGGTCTGCTCTTTCTAAGCTCCAGACACAGGAGACACCCAAAAAGAGCCTTCCCATACTCAAAACATTTGGCTCTATTCTAATGGTATTGGGTATTTGGCAGTTTATTGTCCGATTGCTTTTTTTCCTTTTTGGCTCCAATCAAACTACCAACGACACCCCTTCCCTACTCACTCAAACCATTTCAATTGGCGCGTTTTCCATCAGCATTTCTTCTCTTGTATTCCTTGGTATCGTCATTGTCCTTCTTGTTATAGCACTAATTTTACGTCTTTTAGTCATCCCACACATGAAGGAAAAGCCACAGAGTATACAATCTGCCATGGAGATTTTCGTTCACTCTCTTTCTAATTGTATGAATGTCCGTTGGTCTTTTATCATTACAGTGGTCATTTTGGGTGCCATTTCGATCGCAACCATTCTTTTGGGACTTCAGGCACCTCTAAACAGCTTTATTTGGAACTTTGTTGCATTCCTTTTAGCCGTTTTGGTTTTTATTGCTGGCTTCTTCCTGCGACGCAGTACCAAAACCATGGCTTCACAGTCATCATCTACTTCTGAGAAAGGCATACATCGCGCTAGGTTACTGGGGACCATTTTCATGATAGTAAGTGTCTGGACTGTCATCGTCCGATTGCTTTCCCTACTATTTGGTCCTCAAGAAAAAAAGGAGTTTAGTGTTTCTATTTGGGCTGAACGCGTACAGATTGGCTCTTTAGACCTTAGTACCACCATTTTGCTCACTTGGATTGTGATGGCTGTTTTGATCGTATTTGCAATTATTTTGCGTATTTTTGTCATCCCACGTATGCGTGAAAAACCACGGGGCATACAAGCAGTCTTAGAAATTGCCATCGAGGCTATTGCCAAATATACTGACGATAAAGCCCCTGGTATAGGAGATACACTGGGTTCTTATATCTTTACCATTGCTGTATTTCTCGTCACATGTTCTATAACAGAGCTCTTTGGTATACGTGTTCCCATGTCAGATCTGACCTTAACATTTGCAATGGCACTGATCACATTCTTCTTAATTAATTATTATGGTTTGAAAAAGAAAGGCATCCTTGGAAGGGTAAAAAGCTTAGCTTCTCCTTCCCCCATGGTCTTCCCATTGCGCATCATCAGTGATATCGCTGTTCCAGTCTCGCTGGCATGTCGTTTATTTGGAAATATGCTGGGTGGATTAATTGTAATGGATCTTCTCTATTTTGCATTGGGTACTAGCGCCATTGGTATTCCCAGTGTCATTGGGTTATATTTTAATGTATTCCACCCACTGATCCAAGCATTCATTTTCATCACATTGTCTCTGACCTTCATCAATGAGGCAGTGGAATAAAACCGATTAAGGTAAAAACAAAACATAGGAGGCTATTCAATATGTCCGCTTTATTACCCATTGGTATTGCACTTTGTTTGTTGTCCTGTGCCTTTGCTGGCGCTTCCATGGGAATCGCTACAGGCAAAGCTGTAGAGGCAGTCGCTCGTCAACCAGAAGCATCCGGGAAAATCAACGGTGTGTTGATTTTAGGTCTTGCATTAACTGAATCAACTGCTATTTATGGCTTTGTTACCGCTCTTATCATGATGTTTACCATGTAATAAACACACCCATCTGCATTACTCAGCAAAGGAGGAATTGTCATGGAAGGTCTTAACCCTCTTGATATTGTGATACACATTATAAACATCGTTGTTCTCTTCCTCCTGCTCCGTCTTTTGATCTACAAACCTGTTCGGAAGTTTATGTCCAACCGGGAAGAAAAAATCTCGAAGCAGCTTGAAGAAGCCCAAACAGCACGTCAAGAGGCTGAGCAGTTGCAAGTACAATGTTCTGCCCAGCTAAATGATGCCAAAGAACAAGCGTCCCAAGTAGTACGAAACGGCGAAGAACAAGCAGCAAAAGCTGCAGACACTATTTTGGAAAACGCCCGAAAGGAAGCGAATTCCATCCTAGAAAACGCTCGGAAACAAGCGGAAGAAGACCGTCAGCGCACTATTGCTTCTATGCAAGACGAAATTACCAATCTTGCTATGGAAATGGCAGGCCGTATTTTGCGCCGTGAAGTACGGTTGGAAGATAATCGCGCAGTAGCAGAAGACTTTTTTAAAAAGGCGGAATAATTTATGCAAGAAGCTATTTTAAAACTCGCACCGCCTTACGATCAACAAGAGTTGGATATGATCACAAAGGGCTTTGAACAAAAATTGGGAAAGCCTGTACAGTTTCAAGTAATCGAAGATCCTTCTCTGATTGGTGGTTTCTCTGCACAAATTGATGGCAAAATCTATGATTTTAGTTTTGCAACGCAACTCAATGAGTTGCATCACCAACTTACAGAACATTTAGGTGGTGAAGATGGATAATGCTACAGTTTGATATGAAACCCGTAGGGCCGTTTTTAAGGGAAAAAATCAAGCAGTTTGAGTTTTCCCCAAAAGTTTACGAATATGGGACTGTACAAAGTTCTAGTGACGATATTGTGCAAGTAGACGGCCTCCCTCATAGTCATTATGGAGAACTGTTAGAGTTTGAAAATGATGCGTATGGGTTGGCTTTGGATCTACGCCTCGGTGGTGTGGGCGCCGTATTACTGACCAGTGGAAGTCTTATTTCTACTGGTTCTGTTGTAAGAGGGACTGGTCGAACAGCAGATATCTGTGTAGGCCCGGAGCTCTTAGGTCGTGTTATTGACCCCATTGGTCGTCCATTGGATGGGAAAGAGCTTCATGTTTCTCAATTCCGTCCCATCGAAAATCCAGCACCTTCTATTATCAATCGTATGCCAGTAAAAAAGCCTTTGGAAACTGGTATTCTTGCCGTGGATAGTATGATCCCCATCGGCCGTGGCCAGAGAGAACTGATTATCGGCGACCGGCAAACAGGAAAAACTTCCATCGCTTTATCTACCATGTTAAATCAAAAAGGGAAGGATGTTATCTGTATCTACTGTGCCATTGGTCAAAAGGCCTCCACAGTTGCACGTTTGGTGCATACATTGGAACAAGCCGGTGCGATGGAACATACCATTGTTGTTGCTTCTACCGCTGGTGACTGTGCAGCGATGCAGTATTTGGCCCCCTATTCTGCTTGTGCTATTGCAGAGCATTTCATGTACGAAGGCAAAGATGTTTTAGTCGTATATGATGACCTATCGAAACACGCGGTTGCCTATCGTACCATCTCCTTGTTGTTGCGTCGGCCATCTGGTCGTGAAGCTTACCCGGGTGACGTATTTTACCTCCATAGCCGTCTTTTGGAAAGAGCTGCAAAATTAGACGATTCTCTAGGTGGGGGATCTATGACAGCACTTCCCATTGTTGAAACAATGGCGGGAGATATTTCTGCCTACATTCCAACCAATGTTATCTCTATTACAGATGGACAAATCTATCTGGAAAGTGAATTGTTTCACTCAGGTGTACGTCCCGCTGTCAATGTTGGCTTATCTGTTTCTCGTGTAGGCCGTTCAGCACAGCAAGACGCTATGAAGAAAGTTTCTGGCAGTTTACGTTTGGATGTTGCTCAGTATCGTGATATGGCTGTATTTGCCCAATTTGGAGCTGACATTGATGAAGCCACCGCTTCTTTACTACACCGTGGAGAGCAGCTTATCGAATTGCTCAAGCAACCTCAGAATGAATTATTATCTCTTGCGGAACAGGTGGCTATTTTATCAGCCTTCTCCCAAAATTGTTTCAAAGAAATTCCTTTAGCCAAGGTACCAGATTGTAAACGGGCTTTACTGTCTTATTTAAAACAGGAATATGCTCATTTATTACAAACCATCAATACGACCGGGCAATTAGAAGATCAGAGTAAAGAAGCTTTGGCTGATGCCATTGCACGCTTTACTGCTAAATATGGAGAAATGGATCATGCAAAACATCAGTGAAATTCGTCATCACATCAATGCCGTTACTGAAACCCGAAAAATCACTGGTGCCATGCAAATGGTAGCATCTTCTCGGATGAAGAAAGTTATGCCCCATATTGAATACAACCAAAAGTATTCTGTTCGTCTTCAATCTGCCATGAAAGAGATATTGCAATCTTCTCAAGAAATTATCCACCCTTATCTACAGTACCGGGATGGCGGTCGTCGTACGTATATCGTCATTGCAGGTGATAAAGGAATGGCGGGATCATACAATACGAATTTGCTACAATTTGCATATGCGGAGATTTCAGCTCATCCTGGCTCCTACCTGATTACTTTAGGTCTGAAGACCCATGCATTTTTTCGACGTAAAGGCATTGTACCTGATTTGGAAATAGAAAGCTATGCGCAAGACCCTTCTCTTACCAATGCTCGTGCTCTTGCGTATCATATAATGAATTTATTTGATGAAAAGCTAACAGATGAAATTTATATCATCTATACCATGTTTTCTGGTCCTGTCAAAAACACACCTATCATCCAACATTTATTGCCACTTCTGCTTACTGATTATGATCAACTTCAAACGTCACCACCAGAGCATGATATTCTCTATCTTCCCTCTCCTCAGGAGGCGTTTGATTTTCTCATTCCTCAATACATTGTTTCCCGCATTTTTGCTGCGTTTGTACAGGCTTATGCCAGCGAGCATTTTGCCAGAATGAACGCAATGCAAAGTGCTAACCGGAATGCAGATGAACTTTTAAAAAACCTAAAGATGCAATATAATATGGCGCGTCAAGCGGCAATAACCCAAGAGATTGCTGAAATTTCTGGAGCCGTTGAGGCGCTTCGAAACGGAGATGTCACTTATGCCGCTGAATGAAAAAGAAAAGGGAATCATCATCAAAATTAGCGGGCCGGTTTTAGATGTCCGATTTGATGGAACATTGCCGAAAATTAATGATTTACTAGTGACAGCTTCTGGGACATATATGGAAGTCGCTGCACATTTATCCTCTCATGTCGTGCGCTGTATTGCGCTAGAAGCCACAGAAGGGCTTTGCTGTGGTACAGAAGCAATTAACACAGGAGATGGCATACAAGTTCCTGTTGGAGAAGCTGTTTTAGGGCGAGTGGTAGATGTACTGGGACGTCCTATCGACGGAAAAGGTCCTATCAATGCACCTGTATGGAAAATTCACCGTGATGCACCTTCTTTTGTGGACCTTAATCCTACAACCGAATTTTTTGAAACAGGAATCAAGGTTATTGATCTGTTAACCCCTTATGCAAAAGGCGGTAAAATTGGCCTGTTTGGCGGCGCCGGTGTTGGAAAAACCACATTGATTATGGAACTCATTTATAACATTGCCAATCACCATGGTGGTTACTCTGTTTTTGCTGGCGTTGGCGAAAGAAGTCGTGAGGGAAACGACCTTCTCCACGATATGCAAGAATCCGGTGCTATCTCCAAAACAGCTTTAGCGTTTGGTCAAATGAATGAACCGCCTGGATCTCGTATGCGAGTAGCCCTCACTGGCCTTACAATGGCGGAATATTTCAGAGATGTATCCCACCAGGACGTTCTTCTTTTTATTGATAATATCTTTCGATATGTACAAGCAGGCAACGAAGTATCTGCTCTTTTGGGCCGTATGCCTTCTGCTGTAGGTTATCAGCCTACTCTAGCTACCGAACTTGGTATGTTAGAAGAGCGAATTGCCTCAACCCATCAAGGTTCTATCACATCTGTACAGGCCATCTATGTACCTGCAGATGATTTGACTGACCCTGCACCGGCAACCATATTCTCTCATCTTGATGCGACAACCGTTCTTTCTCGCCAGATTTCTGAAATGGGCATTTATCCTGCCGTCAGCCCACTAGAGTCCAGTTCTCGGATTTTAGACCCGGAGATCGTAGGTGTAGAGCATTATGAAACTGCACAAAGAGTACAAGAATGTTTGCAACGATACAATGAACTAAAAGATATCATTGCTATTCTAGGTATGGATGAACTTAGCGAAACAGACCGGCGTACAGTATATAGGGCACGCCGAATTCAACTTTTCTTATCCCAGCCTATGAATGTAGCAGAAGTGTTTACGGGTACTCCTGGACGTTCTGTGCCTTTGAAAGACACAATTCGGAGTTTTAAGGCCATTTTAGATGGAGAAGTCGACGACCTTCCAGAGGCGGCTTTTTCTATGGTCGGTGACATTGATGAAGTACGGCAAAAAGCAGAGAGGATGCGTCAGCAATGAGTCATACGTATTTGTTGGACATCTTGACACCAGAACGTCCCTTCTTTTCAGACCAAGTAGAAGCATTAACCGTCTATGCTCCCGATGGCAGTATCACCATCCTAGCCGGGCATGCACCGCTTATCACACCACTGGAAGCTGGCAGCCTGAAGATCAAAGTAGATGGGCAATGGAAAGAGGCATTCCATTCCGAAGGGTTTATGGATGTAAGTCGCAACGGTGTTGTTGTTTTCGCCCAAAGCTGTGAATGGCCAGAAAATATTGATACTCACCGCGCACTAGAGGCAAAAAGACGAGCCGAAGAGGCCTTACGTCAAAAGCAAAGTATCAAAGAACATAAATTATCTCAACTTGCCCTCACTCGTGCTATGGCACGATTGCGCATTTCTCATTATAAATAAATACTTGACTGTTTTTGTGGCGCTGAAAAGCATAAGACGGGCTGTTACCAGAGAACTGGTAACAGCCCGTCTTCAATTGCAATTGCATCAATGATACCACATTTATTGATACGTGATTGAATCCCCTGAGACCATCACAAATCAAAAGATCGTGGTTATATTTCATTACGCTTCATCATCAGCAATTAAACCATAGCCTCCATTATTGCGCTTGTAGACCACAGCAAATGCACCATCATCTTCTTGATTGCGAAATGCAAAGAAGTTGTGATCTAAGAGGTTCATTTGCAAAATAGCCTCTTCTACTGTCATAGGTTTCATAGAAAATCTCTTGGTACGTACCAGATTAAATTCTTTCTCTTCTGGAATTTCATCCACCATTGCTGCTGGTACTTCTCGTTCAAACGCACCTTGACGCAACCGTTTTTCCAGACGAGTTTTATTTTTACGAATCTGCCGTTCAATCACAGATACAGCTTGATCAATCGCAGCACGCATTTCGTTATTTACGCTTTCTTCCGCCCGGAAAAGCATACTACCGGAACGCAAAGTTAGCTCAACAATACACCTTTCCTTTTCTACACTCAGTGTAACAGAAGCTTCAGCTTCTGTTTTAAAATAACGATCCAATTTGCTGATCTTCTTTTCCGCATACTCATGCACAGCAGGGGACAAATCTACCTTTTTGTCTGTGAAAACGAATTTCATTATTTTCAGCTCCTTTTGTCTCCCAAGGGAGATAGTTCAGGTTACAAACCATGGAAATTCCTCTACTTTTATTATATCATAAAAAATGTAAAAAACCACTCATATGCAAATGAATTTATAAAATTTCTTTCATGCTTTTTCATATAATTGCCGTTGCATGGCGTGTCACATGGCAGCCTAAGTTAACCATACAGGGCAATCCTGCAATATGAGTAGGATACGTTAAAATTTTCACACTCAATGCAGTTACAGTTCCACCTAATCCCTGAGGTCCAATTCCTAAATCATTGATCCGTTCCAAAATCCGATATTCCATATCTGCATAATACGGATCGGGATGGGCACGATCTAAAGGAAGCAAAAGGGCTTCTTTGGCCAATAAACCTGCATGCTCTGACGTTCCGCCTAATCCAACCCCAACAATAACGGGTGGACACGGATTGGAACCTGCTTGATCTACTACATCTACAATAAAAGATTCAATCTCCGATTGTGTCACAGAAGGTTTGAACATTTTTAAAACGCTCATATTCTCACTTCCAAATCCTTTTGGCGCAACAGTAATATGAAGTTTATCACCTTCTGTGAGCTCTAAATGTATGATAGCCGGTGTATTATCTTCTGTATTCACTCGACGTAGAGGGTCTTCTACCACAGAGCAACGCAAATATCCTTCCAAATATCCACGGTGCACACCTTCATTGATGGCATTCTGCAACAATCCGCCTGTAATATGTGCATCTTGGCCCAACCTACAAAACACCACTGCCATACCAGTATCTTGACAGATGGGGAGTTGGTGAGCTTGTGCATAGGTAAAATTATCTACTGCATTTTTTAATAACGTTCGTCCTACTTCTGACTTCTCCTGTTGCTGTGCTTTGCGTAATCCTTTCTGCACATCTTCTGTTAATTGACAATTAGCAGTAATACATAAGTCACGTACTACTGTAACGATTTCATCATAATGGATGTCTCGCATCTTCCTCTTCCTCTACTTTTTTGATACTATTAAGACGATAATCAAAACATCGACCAGAAATGACAAAAGCTCTGTTTGACATTTCTCTTCTTCTTGATTATACTGAACTTACAGCGAAGCCAATCTGCGGGAATTGCTTCATACAGTATCTCTGACGCTCCTCTTTTCGGCTCGTGAATCTGATTTGAGTCGTTAACCCGCAATTCTGTCTTGGGCGCCCTTTAGGGGGCGCTCTTTTTTTAGAAAACAAGTAAAAAACAAGGCGGTAGGGAGTCCCCCAACCGCCTTTACTGCTTTTCTGAAGATCTTTTACCGACGCCCCCGCCTGGAGCCTCCTTTTTTGTCAATGTATCGATTGAGGTCGGACATTTTACTGTCCGAGGCTTGCATAAACTGCCTGAGCCGGTCTTCAAAAGTAATTGGTTCTTTCGCTACCGCCTGCTTCGGTGCATATGTTGCACGAGCTTGCGATCGTGGCGTATTTGCCGATCGACCACCATTGGCAGGGCGCCCTGCGCCTGCAGGCCGTGGCGGTGGATCCATTGCCTTCTTAATTGATAAATTGATACGGTTATTATCGTCAATACCTAACACTTTAACCTGTATCGTCTGTCCTTCTTTGAGATGATCCCGTATGTCATTCACATAGGTATAGGCAATTTCAGAAATATGCACCAAACCTGTTTTGCCATCTGGGAAAGATACAAAAGCACCAAATTTTGTGATTCCTGTTACTTTGCCATCGAGAACTGCACCAACACCGAACTCCATATTGTAAGCCTTTTCCTCCTTAACTTTCGTCCTTGAAAGTTTAATTGCTGATATCAATAAAAATCTTCTCCCCCGGCAGGACTAGGCCCAATTTTTCTCGTGCAATCTTTTCCAGCAAAGCAGGGTCATCGCTATTTTCGATGTCGTTTTCCAAATCGGTGTTCTTTTGCTTTAGCTCTGCTACTTGCTTTGTCAGATCTGCCTCTTGCTCTTGGGCAGATGCGATCTGATCCCGTAACGTCAGAAGAGAGACAGCCATGTAAACCAGCAGTATCAAAACAATTAGTTTCGTTGGAAAACCCGCCCGTTTGAATTTCATGTTCTCTGCCTCCTTTGCTTGGGCAGATACTCCTGTCCGAAGTGTCCGTTTTTTTTGCTATCAGCTTTATTTTATACCATCTGGCCCAAGAAAGAAAGACATTTTTCACTTTTTTTTGAATTTTTTTCAATATACGCCAAAGAAAAGCCAACGGTCTGCTTAAAATATGGAATATTAACCCAATAAGATCCGCTATTTTATAGCCTAAAAATAGAACCGGACGGCTAAATACCAGAAAATAGAACCCGACTCCACCTCCTACTCCTAAAAGAATATAAATCCGAACCTCTCCATTACCTGTCATTAACATATAGAAAAATAATCCTGGAATGGAAATCACCCAGAAAAGAAAATCAAATAATCCAGATAATGCTTTGCGACCACATCGAACGCGAAGAATACGGAAACTATCATATAGCAAGCCTACACAACAGCCGAAAGCCAATGCACCTAACAAGGCAAAGGCTTGTTCCCTAATTGATATTTCCATACTTATCGAAAAAGGCGGGAAAAGATGCCGCCATTCTCTCGTCTTTGTGCTTCATATATCAAAGCATCCACGGTTCCCTCTACGCTCAATTCCCCTCCATCTAAGCTTAGTTTGTCAATATGCAGGCCACTTCCTCGTACTACCAACGTGCCTTTCACTGTATACATCACAATTGCTGTCTCATCAAAACTCTCCACATCTTCTACACCAGAAACTGTCAATCTCTCCCGCTCATCCAGACTCAAATGATGAGCCATATCCAAACGTATTTTCTTTTCCTCGTATGCCAAGTGTAACACTCCCTTTCCATTGTTTTTTCATATATATGAAAGAATGGAAAACGGTATGTCCAAGAAGCAGAAATCTTTTTACTGATCCCGTTCTTCTTGATACATAGCGGGAGCATCATTTTTGCCAGCATGCTCTAAAAGAGAAACCACTCTTACGCATAATATACGTTCGCCAAAGCGGATTTCAAGTCGGTCTCCAACTTTTACATCATACGCTGCTTTGGCTGGTTTCCCATTGACACTAACACGTCCTGCAGCACATGCCTCGCTTGCAACAGTTCGTCTTTTAATAAGACGTGATACTTTAAGATATTTATCCAATCGCATGGAATCACTACCTTTCAAACAAAATGCGGAAAGAGGGCTTAAAAAAGCCCTCTCTTCGTTTCATTATTTTCACACATCGCCTACTTACATATAGCCTCTTTTAGCATCTTTCCCGGTTTAAAAACAGGTACTTGGGAGGGCGGAATTTCAATACTTTCTTTCGTTTTCGGGTTCCGTCCCAATCTTGCTGCTCTCTTTTTTACTTCAAAAGCACCAAATCCTACCAATTGTACTTTTTCGCCTGCAACCAAAGCCTCTATTATCGTTTCAATGGCTGCATTTATCGCACGCTCGGTGTCTTTTTTGGTGAGGCCGGCTCTTTCCGATGCCGCATTGACTAATTCCGCTTTATTCATCTGTTCAGTCCTCCTGCTCTTTTTTGGCCACCGGACGGCAGCTTTTATCTTGCTTAAAAAAGGCATGATCGGAACATCATTTATCTCTGATGCCTTTTATTAAGTCTTTTTTGCACGTTCCCATAAAGCATCCATCTCAGCGAGAGACATCTTTTCTAATGCATTACCAGCTGCATTTGCCGCTTCTTCTACCTTTTGAAAACGGGCGATAAATTTATCACATGCATGGCCAAGTGCATCTTCTGGGTCAACTCCCAGAAAACGAGCTACATTGACCACAGAAAACAATAGATCGCCAAGTTCCTCTTCTATATTGCTTTTCTGATTCACTGCCTGCTCTAATTCACTCAGTTCTTCTTTCAGCTTGTCCATAGCACCAGAAAGTTCTGGCCAGTCAAATCCTACTTTTTTTGCCTTGTTCTGGATCTTTTCAGCACGCCACAAGGCAGGAAGACTTCTTGCTACAGAATCCATTGCTGAAGTATGGGTTTTTTGCCCCTTCTCTTGACGCTTAATCTCATCCCAATTGCGCAAAACATCATCCGACCCTGTGACTTCTTTTGTGCCAAACACATGGGGATGACGTCCGATCAACTTTTTACACGTGCCATCTGCCACATCATCTAAGCAAAAACGGCCATCTTCTTCTTCTATGGCAGCATGAAAAATAACTTGTGTTAATACGTCGCCCAGTTCTTCCTTTAAATGTTCAGGGTCTCTCTCGTCGATGGCCTCCACCGCTTCGTATGCTTCCTCTAAGAAATTGCGCCGGATACTCTCATGAGTCTGCTCTCTGTCCCACGGACATCCGTGGTCAGAGCGAAGCAAATGTATGATTTGAATAAGATCCTCTACTGTATAATGGTCTTTATATGCAAAATTTATCATAGTTTTTCGTCCTCTGCAAGTATTTCTTTATTTTATATGCAAAATTCTTGCAATTTTCTCTCCTTTCGGCATCAAATTTAAATCTTCTTTGGAAATAATATGCATTTTTACCACCAAAATTGCATATACCGCTACACCTATTACTATAGCACCTACAACAGAAACTCCGTTTGACAAAAATGCACGGTTCGAGCCGAGAACAGCCTCGGCACCCACATGGATAAGCCGGTATGATGCCCAAACGGCTAGGCCCATTAGACAAGATGCAATAGCAGGCATTAAGAAAGTCCGACGCAAGCTGGGCCTTTGAGGCAATATTCGTAACACAACAAAGAAATTTAAAATAGCAATCAACGCAAAGCAAAGTAATGTTCCAATAGGCGCACCCTTGATATTGATGTTCGGATTACCCACCAAAATCCAGTTGGTCACAATTTTGACAACTCCGCCTATGAGCATTGTGATAATGGGAATATTGACAAGACCATGTGCCTGTAAAATAGAATTGGCCAGCAGCATCAAACAGACAAAAATAGAAGCAATACCCAGGATAGCCAAAAGTGGTCCACCCACAGCAGCTTCCTCTTGTTTCATTGGATAAACAAGATTCATAATTGGTCCGGAAAGAACGGAGAGACCAATTCCTGCTGGAAAGGCCAAAAGCGCAGTAATGCGCATCGACGAACTAACAATCTGATTGACACCCTTTCCGTCCTGTTTAGCCAGACAAGCTGCAACAGCTGGGATAACGCTAACTGTGATCGGCACAATAAAGGATGAAGGTAAATTGTATAAGTTCATCGTGTTAAAATATGCACCGTAATGCCAGCTGGCCACTTCCTCTGTAAAACCAACTGCATCTTGTAGCCGCATCAGGATCAGTTTATTATCCACTAATGTAATAATACTCATAACAGAGGAACCTAATGTAATAGGAATACCCAAACGTAAAATACTTTTTAAAATGGACTCACGGGAATCCGGCAAATCTTGCGCAGCTGGCAACTGTTCTCGATACGTTTTAGCATAATTACAGACCAAGTAAAATAACGCCAAAGCTGTACCAACTGTGACACCTAAAATAGCACCACCTGCAGAATGGGCTTCATCATAACCTGCATTGATCATGATCATAACTAAAATCAGTCCAATACACAGTTTGCATAGCGCTTCGATCACCTGCGAAATTGCAGTTGGCATCATTTGTGTTTGTCCCTGCGTATAACCACGGAATGCTGACATACAACAAACACATACGACTGCTGGCGATAGTGCCTTAATCGCATACCAAGCCTGGGAATTATCCATAAGTCCTGCCAATTGTTGTGGGAAGAAAAACATTAAGAGAGTACCTACTCCACCAATGACAAAAAAAGTTGTCAATGCCACTCGGAATGTTCTTCGCTTTTGGTTATGTCTACCCAACGTATTGGCTTCAGAGACTAATTTGGAAAGTGCCAAAGGCAGTCCGGCAGTTGAAATGGTAAGCAGCACAGAATAAATATTATATGCCGTTCCAAAATATCCCATACCTGTTCCGCTCAGCATGTTACCTAACGGAATTTTATACAGTGCACCAATGATTTTAACAATGGCCACTGCTGCTGCTAATGTTGCAGCTCCACCTAAAAAAGTTTGTTTTTTTGCTTTTGCCAAATAAATTCATCCTCTCTGGGTCCCACGAAGCTACAAGCCTGAGACAAAATCACCCTTCAATTAAAGAGTGGTAGTTTGAGCCAAATACGGTTCTCGTTGCATAATGTTCTACTTCCCATATCGCTTTGTCCAGATCGATGCTATAGAATGTTCCATTTTCATATATGATTGATCCATTAACCATATTCATAACAACATCATTTCCTCTTGCTGCATACACCAAATTGGAAAGAACGTCATGACAAGGAATAAGATGTGGACGTGTAAAATCCAACAAAATCAAATTGGCATCATATCCAATTGCTATCTTCCCACTCTTTCGCCCTTGTGCTTTTGCACCATTCACTGTAGCCATCTTGAGTGCATCCAGTGGTGAAATGGCTTGTGGATCTAAAGTAGAACCTTTATGCAATATGGCTGCCAATTTTACTTCCTCCCAAAGATCATGGTTATTATTGGAAGAAACACCATCCGTTCCTAAAGCCACATTGACTCCTGCTTTGAGAAAAGCAGGAACAGGTGCTATTCCGCTACCCAGCTTTAAGTTGCTCACCGGATTATGCACTACTGTTACACCGCGAGATGCAAATAGCGCAATATCCTCTGGCTCCAACCAAACACAATGAGCAGCAAGTGCACGGGTATTCCAGACACCGTAATTATCTAAAATTTGAGCGGGTGTCTTTCCATGGCGTTCTAAAGAGCCCGCATGTTCTGATTGTGTCTCAGAACAATGCACATGCATACCTAATTGATTGGTAGAAGCATAGTCGGCAAGATATCGCCAAACTTTATCATATGACGTATATTCTCCATGAATCGACACATCAATTTGAATCTGGCCGTCACCATATCCATGCCATTTTTCAACCAGAGTCCGCATTTCTTCGCAGGCTTTATTTTTTTCTGGTGAAAAATCAGGAGAAAATTGAGTGATCCCTCTACTAATATTAGCGCATAAACCCGCTTTGACTGTCTCTTCAATGATTTCATCACAAAAATAATACATATCAGAAAAAGATGTAATTCCAGCTGCAATCATTTCTGCAAGACCCAAGACCGTTCCCGCACGTACCGCACGGGCATCCAAACGGGCTTCCGCAGGAAAGATATAGTCATTCAGCCAGGTTTGCAAATCATATCCATCTGCATATCCTCGCATCAGGGTCATGGGAACATGGGTATGAGCATTGACAAGGCCTGGCATAAGTACTTTTCCTTTTCCATTCATTTCGCGGCCTTCAAAGTGATCTGGCCTTGTCTGACCTACAAAAACAATTTTCTTCCCTGATATTTGTACGTAAGCATCTTTTAAAACAGTTCCCTCTTCATCCATCAGTAGAGCTGTTACATGAGAAAATAAAATATCCATTGGTATACGCTCTCTTTCCACTGCGGGGCAGAGTTGACTTCTCAACCCTGCCCCGCAGTTCAATTCATTCACACATTCAAACTCTTTAAGCACGCTAATACAAGCCTAGAAAATTGATCCTGACATGCAATGCCTGCTTCTAACACTTCCTGTTCTGATAGTGGCTTTTCCAAAATCCCCGCTGCCATATTGGACAAGAGGGTAAACCCAAGCACTTCCATACCACAGTGTGCTGCGGCAATGACCTCTGGTACAGTGGACATACCAACTGCATCTGCTCCCAGGATACGAGCTGCCCGAATTTCTGCCGGCGTCTCATATTGAGGCCCTGGAAAATACATATACACGCCTTCTCGTAAGGTAATTTGGAGTGATGCAGCACATCTTTGGGCCAGATTCCTTAACTTTTTAGAATAGAGAAAGGAAGAATCAGGAAAACGAGGGCCAAATTCAGCGATGTTCTCTCCACGCAGAGGTCCATCCCCATATAGTTTAATATGGTCCGTAATGAGCATCAAGTCACCAGGCCGAAATGTCGTATTGACCGCTCCTGCTGCGTTGGTAACAAACAGAGTCTTCGCCCCTAAAAGGGATAATACCCGTACAGGAAATGCCACTTCTTCATGGCTATATCCTTCATAATAATGGATCCTTCCCTGCATAACAGCAACCTGTCGGCCTTGCAGAGAGCCGAATACCAGTCTACCTTGATGCCCTGGTGCTGTGGATGATTTAAAGTGAGGTATTTCTTCGTAGGGAATAGAAATAGCATTTTCCACCAAATCACCCAAAAAACCTAAGCCTGATCCTAAAATCATAGCGACTTGAGGGGTAAAATGATCAATGCGCTTCGAAATAGCATCAGCACTCTCTTGATAACAAGAAAACGGAATATTCAGAGTTCCATACCGCATTTTTTACAAAATGCGTCTCCTTTACTGCAAATGGCACCACACCGGGGACACGGCTTGCTCTTTTTCAATGCGTTGATTTCCCTTTGCAATTGGGCAATTTTCTCTTTTTTTTCGTCGATGACAGATAGCTTCTCCTCTATAATAGAGTCATCCACTTCCACGCCAATATGGGTATCATATACCATTTGACCAATTTCTTTGAGCAACGGAGTTATATCACTATTTAAATCAAAAATGCGGAGATTCAACTTGGCAATATCTAACATCTCTCCAGCGTATTTTCCAGCTTGACGCGCTGTATTGCTAGCTGCACTCCCCATAGCTCCTGCTGTGCTTTTCACTTTTTCAAGCAGCTCTTTCACACGATTGTCCATCTTCGTCCCTCCTTTGGGTCATAGAATTAGGATACATCAAAGATTACCAAACTATGCCTTATTTCTGCTCTTTTTCTGTTTCTAATGCTTCTACCGCTTTTGCCGTTTGTTCCAGATATCCACCTGCAAAATCTTCTATCGTTCCAGTATCACAAGCATTTGCCATGGCAGGATCAATGGGTAATCGGTCCAGCACTGGCAAATTCCATTCTTTGGCTACCTCCTCCAGATGGCTTTCTCCAAAAATGGAATGGACTTTCCCACAGTGAGGGCATTGATAACCACTGTAGTTTTCTACGATCCCAAGAGCTGGAATATTCATCATCTGAACCATTTTCATTGCTTTGGTTACGATCATGGATACCAATTCTTGAGGCGACGTGACAAGAATAACACCGTCCAGAGGTAACGATTGAAATACGGTTAACGGGACATCTCCTGTTCCTGGAGGTAAATCCACCAACATATAATCCACTTCACCCCAAGTAACATTGCTCCAAAATTGTCGCACTAGATCTGCGATAACAGGTCCACGCCAGATAACAGGATCCGTTTCATTTTCTACCAAAAGATTAAGTGACATGATGGAGATACCAGTCTTGGTCTTTTTGGGCTCCGTTCCATATTCATTGGCTCCCGCCAAGCCGTGGATGCCAAAGGCCTTCGGGATAGAAGGGCCTGTAATGTCAGCGTCTAAAATAGCAACTTTATGACCTCTGCGCTGTAACTCTACTGCAAGAGAGGCTGTTACCGAGCTTTTTCCTACCCCGCCTTTTCCACTCATGATTCCAATAACATGGGAAACTGAAGACATTTGATTGGGTGCAGCAGTAAAATCGTACTGACTCCCTTCTGCCTGACCATGTTCCTGACCACAGCCGGTAGAACAAGAGCAAGTATCGCAATGATTTGTACAAGATTCACTCATCGTTTTTAACCATACCTTTCTTATTTGGCTTGCCAAATGCAGCCTAAGTTTTCCTTTGTCTTTTTCGATTAATATTGATATCGTCCACCGCCAATAAATTCTCGTAATAAAGAATCCGTTGAGACAAGAGTGGGAGAAATGGATTGAAATGCATCAAGCACATGAATGAATTGTTCCATCTTTTCTCTCCAAAGACTGTCCTGTGGTATCTTTTTCAAGAGCGGTATAACAGCTTGTTTCATGACCATCACTTCATAGGGCAGGGAAGAATTAATTGATATATCTGCTTCTTGCTCAAAAGGAATAATATATTGTTTTTCTCCCCTTTGTATATTTCCCCATTGAGAGAGTGTGCGTTCTACGCCAGCGCCTCGAAAACGAGCATCTCGCACTATTCTGCGAACCAAACGTGTCCATGAATTTTGGAAGTAAAGGCAAGAACCGTTTAGAATATCAGATTGTGTACTTACATATAGCTTTATAGCATCTGGATGATGCTCACTCATTTCACCTCGCAGTGCATGAATTCCTTCTAGTATCACAATTTCACCAGGATCGATTTTCAGTTTTCTCCCTGCGGTTGCACTGCGCGTGTTTCTGGAAAAATCGAATTTAGGAACAAAGATTTCCTTTCCTTGTTTTAACAGAGTAAGGTGTTGATTCAACAATTTCCAATCTAAGCAATCTGGCGATTCAAAATCCATCTCCCCTGTCGGTGTGCGAGGTGCGGTCTCTGGATCAATCGTATAAAAATAATCATCCATCGAAATGACATGCGTATGAACGCCAAAGCGATTTAGAATTTCACTTAACTTAAAGGCTACTGTTGTTTTTCCGGAACTAGAAGGCCCTGATAAAAGGACAAGCGGCGACTTTTCCCGATGAGAAAAAATCTGTACCCCTACTTTTTCCAACTTTTCCTGAAACAATGCATCACTTTTCTGTAAAAAGACCCTTGGCTCCTCCCTTGCATACCGATTGATTTCCCAAAGTTGGTAAGACATAATGTCCCTCCCTATGGCTCCACAATGCCTTCCGTTTGATGAAATGTCAAAAGCGCTTTCTTTCCCTCTTTGATTCGGTCCATACGATTGACATATTCATAGGGATATTTAGGATTGCAAACGCGATTGATCAGGCCACTATTGGGGTTGACCAATTTTGTCATTCCGCCCGCTCCCAAAGATAAGATAGTATGCAATTCTTCCATAATACAAATGTTGTAAATTCCTTCATACCCCGGTAGACACCAACCAACATTTTCAAAATTACCTGCCATAAATTTTTGCCGGTAAAGGTAATATGGAGCATATCCTTTTTCACGCAACCGATATTCTGCATAGTCCAACATCTTGCCTACTGCTTCTGCAGAGGGGATTTCCCTCCCTTCTAAAGCGAGACGAGATCCTTTCTTTAATGCCAAAGTATGTATAGTGATATTTTCCGGATGGAGTGCCAAAACAGCATCAATGGAATAAGCAAAGCCGTCTGGGTTGTCTTCTGGGAGACCTGCAATCAAATCCATATTGATATCTTGAAATCCAGCATTTCTTGCCATTTTCATAACAACAGGGACATCTGACGCTGTGTGACGCCGTCCGATAGCTTCTAGTACAGTATCCCGCATCGTTTGAGGGTTGATGCTTACCCTCGTTGCGCCGCCCTTCAGAAGTGCTTCTAGCTTTTCTGGCGTAATAGTATCCGGTCTCCCAGCCTCTACAGTATATTCCGTACAGTGGGAGAAATCAAATGTTTTTGCAATTTCCTCCATCAATTTTGTCAGCTGTTCAGCTGAAAGCGTGGTCGGTGTTCCACCACCAATATAAATGCTCCGCAATTTTAAGCCGGCATCTTTCACCACTTTACCCGCATGACAAATCTCCTCATGTAAAGCCAGCAGATATGGTTCTACCAGCTTCATAGACTTCTCTACGGAGTGGCTTACAAAGGAGCAATAAACACATCGAGTTGGACAAAACGGTATCCCCACATAGAGAGAAATCTCTTCCGGTTTCAGAGATTGCTTTACTCTTATTCCCGCTTTGGCTGCATCAATACACAATTTCCGCCTTGCCGGAGCAACCTGATAAACATCTCTCAACATGCGGTCGGCTTGATTTTCTGTACCCCCTTCTTCTAGAACCCGTGTGACTAGCTTTGCAGGCCGAATGCCTGTTAAAGCGCCCCAAGGCGGTTTTTCTCCTGTACAATCACAAGCTGCTTTAAAGAAGGAAAGTTTAATAATTTTTTGCAAAATACGGTCGGTTTGCAATCGATTTGTTAACTGGTCTGTTTTAGCCCGTGCAAATCGGCTATATTTTTTCCCATTTCGCACCAAAATTGCACGTGCTGTTGTCCAAATCTTTCCCTTTGATATGGTGCTGCGGAGATAATTTTCTCCTTCCTGTGGGGATCCCGAAGGATATTCCGGTCGTTCTTCTGGAAACAGAACCAATAACATTTGCTCCACCGCATACCGGTAACTATGTTGTTCTAAATAGAGTTTCATGCTTATGCATCCTGTGTCAAGACCGTCTTTGCCTTGACATATGCCTTTCTTCTACTATTTTACGGCTTCTCGCATGTAAAGGTTACGAGCCCGTTCTCTGGAAAGGGTAGTAGGCGCCTCATGACCAGGATATACCTGATAATCGCCTGGTAAATCGTGCAGCCGTTTCAATGAACGTAACATATCCTTATAACTTCCTCCTTGAAAATCCGTACGCCCACAAGAATCACGAAACAGCGTATCTCCTGTAAAGAGCACATCTCCTACTTTTAATGTAACCGACCCTTTAGAATGGCCAGGAGTATGCATAACATCAATTGTCAAATGGCCTAATGTAAGCTGATCTCCTTCATCATAATTCCGGATCTGGGGAATGGGACCGAACTGCAATCCACCTGCATTTGATCCCTTGGTTGATATTTCTTCTTTGTGGATATAAACCGGCACCTGCAAATATTGTAAAATGCCGTTCACCCCTGTAGTATGATCATAATGACCATGAGTCAATAAAATAAATTGAATATTTAATCCCAATTCATACACTACACGCAAAATGCGTTCAGCTTCATCTCCTGGATCAATGATGGCACCCATCTTTGTCTCTTCGTCTCCGATAATGTAACAATTGGTCCCAATTGGACCGACTTGCAACCGTTTTAAAATCATAGTAATCATTCCTCTCCATTACAGTCAATTATAATGCATCTGTATCTAAAATCAATGTTACCGGCCCGTCATTGACCGAATACACATCCATATCCGCCCCAAAAATTCCAGTTTCCACGGAAAATCCATGAGAGCGGCAACGTGCTATGAAGCTTTCGTACAACGGAACGGCTACTTCCGAACGGGCAGCGGACAGAAATTCTGGCCGCCGCCCTTTTTTACAATTTCCATATAAGGTGAATTGAGAAACCACCAACAGCTCTCCTTCTACATCTTCCAGAGAACGATTGAGCTTACCTTTTTCATCTTCAAAAATACGCAAGCTAATGATTTTATCTGCTAATTTGTTCCCTTCCGCCTCTGTATCTGTATGGGTAATGCCCAATAAAATCAAAAAGCCTTTTTTTATCTCTCCTGTGGTCTTTCCTTCGACCTGTACAGAAGCACTAGAAACGCGGGTCAAGACAGCACGCATATCTATCATATCACCTCATTGTTCTTATCCTGCCACACGTTTGACCGAAAAAACACCGGAAATCTGGTGCAGCTTCGTCATAACGCCCTTTAATTGGTCTAAATCCTTTACATCGATGATTAAATTTGCCCTTGCCTGATTATTCCCTATGCTGCGTACAGATAGAGAGCCAATACGCAATTTTGCAGCTGCCAAAGCACTAGCAATATCTACCACCAATCCATCTCGGTCTTTTGACAGGACTTCCAAGGCAGTGCGATATGTCATTTTATCTCCTTCAACCCAGGAAACTTCCACCCAACGGCCTAACTCTTCTGGTTTGCGACGTTCGAAAGCTGCATTGGGACAGTCTTTTCGATGGATGGAAACACCATATCCTTTTGTAATGAACCCCACAACCGGATCGCCACGTACCGGCGTACAACATCGAGAAAACTTTACCATACAATTTTCCAGGCCTTGCACCGCAATTCCCGTCTCAGAATGAAGTTGCTTCTTCGGCTGTTCCTGTGATGAGACACTTCCGGTTTGCGCCATTCGTTCCGCTGCTATCTTTTCTGTTCGCGCTTTATTGATCCGAATCATTTCATCACGAATCCGATTAACTGCTTTCAATGCCGTCAAACCGCCATATCCAATGGCAGCATACATTTCATCTAGCGAACCAAATGATACTTTTTTCAGAATCTGAGGCAGTACAGATTCTTCTGTAATAGCCGACATAGAAATGCCAGCCCGCTTTAGCTCACTTTCAAAACTGCTCTTTCCATGAATAATGTTTTCTTCCCGCCGCTCTTTCTTAAACCATTGCCGGATCTTGTTTCGTGCCTCATTGCTCTTTGCAATCTGCATCCAATCTCGACTAGGTCCATGGGCAGACTTTGAAGTAACCACCTCTACAATATCGCCGCTTTGCAGCACCGTGTCAAAGGGAACGATCCGATTGTTCACTTTTGCTGCTGTCATATGGTTACCAACAGCGGAATGGATACTATATGCAAAATCAATCGGTGTCGCACCTGCAGGCAAATTGATCACGTCGCCACGAGGAGTAAATACAAAAACCTCATCGGCAAACATATCAACTTTTAATGTGCGAACAAATTCTTCTGCATCGGTATCCTGCTGGCTTTCCAATAGTTTCCGTACCCACTCAAAATTTTCCTCTGTCCCCAGCTTTCCATTGAGGCCCCGTTTGTATTTCCAGTGAGCAGCAACACCGTATTCTGCCGTATGATGCATATCCCAAGTGCGAATCTGCACTTCAAAGGGAATTCCTTCACGCCCAATCACAGTCGTATGAAGAGATTGGTACATATTGGGTTTTGGCGTCCCAATGTAGTCTTTGAAACGCCCCAACACGGGCTTAAACAAATCATGGATACATCCAAGTACATTGTAACATTCCGGAATATCGTCCACAATGACACGAAAGGCATAGAGATCATACACTTCATCCATCCCAATATTCTGGGCATGCATTTTACGATAAATGCTGTATACATGTTTCATTCGACCAAAAACCTGGCATTTGATCCCTGCTTCTTTCATTCTCTCTTCAATTTTGTTTTGAATATGCTCCAAAAATTCCTCGTGAATGGTACTGCGACTTGCCAGACTTTTGGTGATCTCTTCATACCCAACGGGGTCCAGGTATTGAAGAGACAGATCTTCCAATTCCCACTTCATTCTCTGCATTCCAAGTCGATGAGCAATAGGTGCATAGATCTGCATAGTTTCCAATGCTTTTTCTCGCTGTTTCTGCTCACTCTGATAATTCATGGTCCGCATATTATGCAGCCGATCTGCAATTTTGATCAAAATGACACGGATATCTTTGGCCATTGCCATAAGCATTTTGCGCAGATTCTCCATCTGCTCTTCTTCTTTACTGGTGTATTGTACCCTTGTTAATTTCGTAACCCCTTCCACCAAATCTGCCACAGGAGCGCCAAAAAATTTGGCAATCTCCGCATGAGTTGCCTGAGTATCTTCGATGCAATCATGGAGCAGCGCAGCGATGATAGACTCAATATCAAGTCCCATTTCTGCCACAATCTCCGCTACGGCCAGCGGGTGGGTCACGAATGGAGAGCCATCTTTGCGCCGCTGCTGTACATGTGCATTATCTGCATATGTAAATGCAGAAAATAACCGATTGGTATCCAGCGTAGGGTTATATTGTTTTGCTTTTTCTTCCATTGCATAATATTGTTCCAATACCGGGTCCACAGCGGCACCTCCCATCTAAAAATGATTGAATCATGGTATGTAATAATCTACAGTGGGTCTTGGGAATTCTCTTTTCGATTGCAACGTAAGGCAATCATAATGGGTGATTGTTCCAAATCCACTTTCTTAATTTTTGTACTAATCGCAATTCGCAATCTATTACAATCTTTTTGTAAGGTAATCAAGCCTCGCTCTGCAAATACCTCCAGGCAGACCATTGTTCGCATGACAGTTGCTGGAAGTCCGTAGGTTTTGGCAATTTTGCAGGATAGACTTGGCAGTGTATCTTCCAGCCCCAATGTTCCTGCATATCGAAGCAAATACCGCCATACTGCTGCAAAGTCTTCTCGATCAGGTGTGATTACTTTTGTTTCTTCACTTGTAAAAGGAATTTTATTTTTATATTTTTGATAAAGCGCTTTCTGCATTTGTGCTTGAGTACAAGCTGGATGTAAATCAACCAAAATTAACTGAACCGTTTGGTTACCACGAAATTCATTGATCTGTAAGGTAAATGCTGCATCCACCCGCTGTCCCAATCGCACACCTGTCTCCTTGGCATTTGTGGAAAAAAAGATGGCATCAAACTGCCGATCCCGTTTCTTTAATCGTAATTTTAAATGGCGACCATCACCCACATGAGATAGCGTTGTTATGGTAAATCCCCGCATGCAGAACAACGGCTTTGGGTTCCCGGCCCCATGAGGCTCTAAAATAGACAGTGCCCGAACCTGCTCGGTAGTGAGTAGTTCCGGGTCATGTAGTTCTACATCAATCGCGAGTTCAGAAACTGGCTTTTGAGCTCCCCAACGGCGGCAAACGTATGCATTCAACCGAAAGCGCAGTGCTGGAATGTTTTTTTTCAAAATAGTAAATCCAGCTGCCAAAGCATGACCGCCAAAACTCTCTAGCAAATCTTGATTCTCTTCCAGAGCTTCAAATAGATTAAGTCCGCCATAACTACGGCAGGACCCTTTCCCTTTCTCTCCCTCTAAACATATCATAAACACAGGACAAGCATATCTGTCTGCCAAACGAGATGCCACAATTCCAACCACTCCTTGATGCCATCTCGCGTCTTCTAATACGAGAGCCATACATTCTTCTGGCTGCATTGCTTGAATGCGTGAAAGAGCCTGCTCATAAATCGTCATTTCAATAGACTGACGTTCTCGATTGAGTTGGCACAATTGCTTAGCTAATAAATTGGCATGGGTTTTGTCCTCTGTTAAAAGCAACTCTACTGCCAATTTGGCACATCCCATTCGACCAGCTGCGTTGATCCGAGGGGCTAATACAAAACCGATTCCTGTTGAATCAATTCCGCGTTTCTCCAAACCCGCCTCTTGTATTAACATATGCAGACCTGTTCTTTCCGGCTTAGTATGGTTGTCCATCTCTAAACGAATTGCCTTCAAGCCAGCTTGTAAAATGGCCCTATTTTCTCCCACAAGAGGCATAACATCAGCTACTGTTCCTACCGCAGCCAGAGGTGCAAGTGTTTGAAATACTTTTCTCAGCTGATTTTCTGGTGTGAGTGCCAAAGCCAATTTAAGTGCCACACCTACACCCGCTAAATGAAGAAATGGATATGTGCAATCTTTTCTATGAGGATTGACTACAGCTTGTGCATCAGGCAATTTATCTTTACATTCATGATGATCTGTTATTATAACATCTATACCGCATTCTTTGGCATACTGCACTTCTTCAATAGCCGTAATTCCGCAATCAACAGTAACTAAAAGCGTAACCCCCTGCTTTGCCAAGAACGTTATGGCATTTCGGTTGAGACCGTATCCTTCTTCCAAACGATCTGGGATGTAATATGTGCAATTGGCGCCTAAATCGCTTAAATACCGTACCATAAGGCAAGTAGCAGTTATCCCATCTACATCATAATCACCATAAATCACCATGTGTTCACCAGCTGAAATAGCCGATTTGATTCGCTCCACTGCTTGTTGCATATCACGCAGTGCAAGCGGATCTTGCAGCAGATGGGTTCCATCATCCAAAAACGCCTTTGCCTGTTCTATGGTCTGAATTCCACGCGAACTAAGAACAGCTGCTGCCAATGGCGGCATACCAGATGCTTGTAGCAACGCCTCGACCACCGGGGCATGGGAGGCAATGTTCCATCGTTCAAATTTCATGCCCCATCCTCCGATTTTACTCTTTTTCATTCTATTTTATTATACCAAATACAGCACATTTATACAAGGAAAATATACAAATATCCACCCCTCCTACAGACCGAATAAAAGGTTCATTTTACCATGGGAATACTTCCATATTCTTGTCAGAGAAAATCCTTTCTTCTTTCTTTTCTCTCTTGCAATTTTAACAAAATGCGATATAATGATGGACAGCTTCATATGAATTGTGCGTCTTCAGGGCAGGGTGTAACTCCCTACCGGCGGTAAAGCCCGCAAGCGTTTTGCAGAACTGGTGAGATTCCAGTGCCGACAGTCACAGTCTGGATGGAAGAAGATGAAGAAGAACAAACTATTTTGTTCTTTTTTGTTCCATACTGTCTAAGGAGTAAACCACCCGAAAGGCATCGCTTTTCTGGTGGTTTTTTGAAAGGGGAAGGGTACGAATGAAATATCAAACAAGAAAATTAACTGTAATGGCCATGCTGATCGCTGTCTCTATTATCCTAGTCTACTTGGTTCATTTTCCTTTGATCCCTGGAGCGGATTTTTTAGAGTACGATCCCGCTGATATCTCTATCTTGGTTGGCACATTTGCTTTTGGTCCTATTTCTGGCTTACTCATTACAATAGTAGCCTCTCTCATCCAGGGACTGACCGTCAGTGCTAAAAGCGGTTTATATGGTATTATCATGCATATCATTGCAACGGGAACTTTTGTTATCGTAGCGGGATGTATCTATCGTTGGAAACGCACCCTTGCAGGAGCCTTGATTTCTTTGGTTTGCGGCGCACTTGCTATGACGCTCATTATGCTGGGTGCCAACTTGATCATCACACCGTTGTTTTTAACCCTTCCTTATGAAGCAGTTAAAGATATGCTTCTACCTGTTTTCTTGCCATTTAACTTGGCAAAAGCCGGCATCAACGCGCTTATTACTTTTGTAGTATATAAACCTATTTCCACTTTGATCCATAAATATAGCGATAATCCTATTGCTCAAGATTAACCAAACAGTATCAACAAAACAGCGGGGATGACCATATTGGGCCATCCCCACTATTTTGTCTGGGCATACTTTCTCACCAATGCGGCATATGATAGGATCAAAGGAGGGAATATCCTATGGTGCCGCGAAAATATATGATTGGTTTTCTCTTAGCAACACTATTTGGGGTTGGTCTTCATTTTCTTTATAGTTTTTTCCCAAACCCTATCACTGCTCTATTTTCCCCTGTGTGCGAAAGTATATGGGAACATATCAAATTAATCTATTGGTCTTACCTTCTCGTTGCCATTTTTCTTGTACGAGGAGAGGGCCCCGGTGCTTGGCGCATTCACCTTTCTACTTTATTCATTATTTCCATATTCCAAACTGTTTGTGGATATATTTATCACATCATCCTGTGCCAAGATGCTTTTGTGTTTGATCTATCTCTTTATGTATTATCAATGGGAATTGGCTTTGCCCTCTCCTGTTTCCTGCGCTCCCGAAGTGACCTGCACGTTGGTAAAGTCCTACCTATATTGGCAATCATTCTTGGGCTTGCCATCCTGGTCTTTACCTTTTATCCCCCACAATTGCGGCTCTTTGCCGATTTGTCAGCTGTTCGCACTTGGGCTACCATTCCCTATTAAACTCTATTCTAGGTTAATCCAAAAGCGTGTTCTTTTTGGAAAGAGAACACGCTTTTCCATTTGATCTCTATGAAAACTGGAACATGGCTGGTGTATTGGTTGTAGCAGTCGTATACAAAAACAAAACGATATCTGGTTTGTTTTCCAAAATATATTCCGTTAAAGAATCTTGAAAATATCTCAGATCGATGGTCTCCAACGTTCCACATGCCAAAGATAAAAATGGTGTAAGGGCGCAGGCATATGAATCTCGTACTAGTAAAATGTGAGGACCGTCCGGGTTGTTATGGTTGATAACTTTGGCAAAATCATAATCTCCACCTGCATACAGTGTATAAGGATTTCCCCCAAAATAATCTGTCGTTGCTACCCGATCCTGGAAAATCACCGTTTCTCTATAATCTCCTGTTCGATCTATTTGCGCCAAAGGAACACGGTAAGTTAAGCGGGTTTCAAACCGGGGGGCAATCAAAGTAATATCATCCACTCCTGCATAGAAAGTTCCCACTCGCTTTCCCTGACTTCCTAAAAAAATATCTTCATATACCGTGAATTCGTATTGGTCTGGATCTACAAGTGCATCATCAATGGAAAAACCATACTGCTCTTCCAAATAGGCACATAGAGTCTGAAATGCCAAAAATGCTCCTTCCGGTTTCCAATGGTGATCCGTGTTGAAAAAATAATCATCAAAATTGGAAAGACGATCAAATGTACGCCGGAAATCCAGCACTTCTACACCGCCTTCTTCTACCAAAGAAACTAGTTGATTCATTTGTGCATTTCCATATTCTGTTGTTACTTCCGGAAGTCCTTCTTTCCCTTCTCGCACTTTGGAAGGCGCTGCCATAAACAACAATGGAATGCCAGCCTGTTCCAAGGTATCGTTCAATGCAACAAGAGATCGAGCCTCCTCTGACACATCTTGTTGCTCTGCATCTTTTGAAACAAATTGTAATTTCCCATTGTCCAGTCGCACAACCATGGTTTCAGGATTCGCGTCTTCAATCACCCGCTTTCCCAGCAGTCTTTGCACGCCGCCGAAAAGCTGAATGAATCCATGGGTACGATCTGCACTTTCGTTCAACGCTCCTTCTGTTGCGTCAATGGTCCATATGATTCGATTCAAAAATGTGACTTCTTCTGTTTTGTTTTCTCGATACCCCTCTCGGATAGATGCCCAAACCGACTCGGCATCTGAAACAATCCATCCAAACATGCCGAACAGAACCAACAAACACAGTATGGCACTCCATGTATATCGGCGTTTTTTCATAGGAAGCCTCCTTTGACCTTCTCCTTTTGGATCATTAGAAATTAAAATAAATAAAGGGGTTATATGTACCTTTCACAATATAAGAAACTGACACAATTAATACAATAACTAGCAGCAAGGAATATCCCATATCCATCCACTTGGATGTATGATCCAAACGATCAGTCCGCTTTCGAAGATTGCGGAACACCGGCGTTGCACAAACGATTGCTGCCAAATAAAACCACTTATACTCCCAAAGATAAAAAAGAACGGAATGGTCCCACACTCCATTGGCTCCAAATCCTAGCATCGATGTGATACATGTCAAGCCAATGGACAAAGTATCTGCACGAAACATGATTTCGCCAATGCAGAAGAAAAACAGGGTATATACGGACGCAATAACAGAATGGCGTTTTAAAAAACCCTTGAGAGGTGTAAACTTTTCCAGACACAGGAATACATAATAATACATTCCCCAAACAATAAATGTCCAGTTGGCGCCATGCCACAAACCCGTTAAAAGCCAGACAACAAACAAATTCCATGCCGTTCGTTTCCGAGTTCCCCGGCTTCCGCCCATAGGAAAGTAGACATAATCTTGGAACCAAGCTCCTAGGGATATATGCCAGCGTCTCCAAACAGATGCCAACGACTTTGCTGTCAACGGGTAATCAAAGTTTTCCAAAAAGTGAAACCCAAACATGCGCCCCAGACCAATGGCCATATCAGAATATCCAGAAAAATCAAAATAAAGCTGAAGGACGTAGGAAATGGCACCTAGCCAAGCAAAAGAAACTGTCAATCCATCTCCCGCCGCTTTGGCAATAGCAGCATCCGCCACCACAACCAAACTGTTTGCAATCAGCACTTTTTTTCCCAATCCTATGACAAACCGACAGATACCTTCTGAAAAGTCGTTCCAGGTTTCTTTTCTATTTTGAATTTCTTCTGCTATGGTTTCATAGCGTACAATTGGACCGGCAATCAATTGAGGAAAGAAAGCAATATATAATCCCACATTCAATGGATTGGTCTGTGCGCTTCCTTTTCCACGTAAAACATCAAAAACATAGGAAATAGATTGGAATGTAAAAAATGAAATGCCAATGGGCAGTTGAATTCCAGGAAGGAGTAACTGCGTTCCAAATAGGGCATTAATATTCTCTAAAGTAAAATCAAGATATTTGAATACAAAAATAATACCCAAATTGACAAAAAGGGTACATAAAACGACAAAAAGGCGTCCTTTTCCTTGATTCTCCCGAGCGCGACCTGCAAATAGACCCAAAAAATAATTCAATACAATCGAGGCAATCATCACCAGAACAAACCAGGGTTCTCCCCATGCATAAAAAAAGAGAGATGCCAGAAAAAGAAAAATATTTTGGCCCAATCTCCATCGCCGCAACGGAACATAATATCCAAATAGGACGAGAGGTAAAAATATAAATAAAAATACGGAACTGGAAAACAGCATCTTTTTTGCTCCTTTGTTTCCATAATACATGTGTATTGTATGATTTTAGCATATCCTTTTTGGTTTATCAACCTCAAGTCTTTGGAAGTAAGTTCATTCTCAGTTGTCTCCTTTCGTCACCTGTGATACACTAAAAATTAAGTCTACTCTATCACAGGAGGAACAGCGTATGGAAGAGCTCTCTTCTAGCTTGTTAACATGTTTAATGGAATACAGCAAACGTTCCACTATCCCTATGCACATGCCGGGACACAAACGCAATATATCTCCTGCTCCCTATCTCTCTTTTTTAGGAGCAGCATATGACATCACCGAAATCGATGGATTCGACAATCTTCATCAAGCTACTGGCATTTTAAAACAGGGAATGGAACGAGCTGCCAAACTCTGGGGCAGCGATCATGCATTTTTTCTGGTGGGTGGCAGTACCTGTGGTATTCTGGCAGGCATTCGAGGAGCTACTCAATATGGAGATTCCGTTCTTCTTGCCCGAAATTGCCATCAGTCAGTGTACCATGCCATTGAAATCAACGGACTAAAACCCCATTTTCTTCTTCCTCCTATAGATGATACTTTTGACATCTATGGTTCACTTCCTCCTGAAACAGTCGAACAGGCGTTGGATCAACACCCCAATATCTCTCTTATCATCCTGACAAGCCCTACATATGATGGCGTAGTAACAGACGTCAAGTCCATTTGTCATTTGGCGCATAAACACAATATCCCAGTTTTAGTCGATGAAGCCCACGGCGCTCATTTTGGTCTTTCTCCCTCATTTCCAAACAGTGCTATACAAGCTGGTGCTGACCTTGTCATTCAAAGTCTTCACAAAACGCTTCCGAGCCTTACACAAACAGCCATCGCCCATCTCAATGGAACACGGATTTCTCCCCAATCTTTTGCAAAAGAATTGCGCATATTTGAAACAAGCAGTCCTTCTTACTTACTTCTTGCTTCCATCGATGAATGTGTACGGTTTCTGGAAAGCCATCCTTCGCTGCTCAAAACATGGGCTTCGCTTCTGGCAGATTTTGATGCACAAATAGCATCTTTGCGTCACTTCTGTGTCCTCTGCCATGGAATGGATCGGAAAGAAAATCACCCGATTCTTTTTCAATTCGATCCCAGTAAACTTTTGATTTCTACAAAAGAAACTTCATATAGCGGCCCTGAGCTGATGAGATGCTTGCGAAACGAGTTTGATATAGAATTGGAAATGGCCTCTCCCTTTTCTGTCCTTGCAATGACAGGAGCACTAACCAGCAAAGAGCATTTAGATCGCCTGGCCACTGCCCTCTCCCTTTTGGATAAACGGTGCTCCATTCCATCGGTTCAAAAGCGAGTGACTGATAAACCGCCTGCCCTTTCTTTGCCTCAACAGATATTGTCGCCTGGAGAAGTGCGCCGTTTTCCATACTGTCTTCGAAATGCAGAAGATGCTATTGGTCATATAGCAGGAGAATATATTTGGTCCTATCCTCCTGGTATCCCTTTGCTCATTCCCGGTGAGCAAATCAGTTTCGCTTTCCTGGAGCAGTTGAGATTTCTTCAGTCCCAGGGTGTTTCCATTCACAGTACATCGGGTTTTGCACCAACTTGTTTTAAAGTGATAGATGACATCAATGGAATAAAACCCTAACCATTTAAAATGTTCACATGTGGGAACTTCTCATATGACACAAGTTTGCATCTCAGCCGTTACGGTATTGACAGAACCGGGAAAAAGTCATAAACTAAAAGAGGATATATGTATTTTCACGGAAGGAGATTCCTATCATGAAGAGAATTCAAACATTACGTACTCGCGATCTCGTAAAGAGTGTTCAAACTGGCGGATGCGGCGAGTGCCAGACCTCTTGCCAATCCGCTTGCAAGACCTCCTGCGGCGTTGCCAATCAACCATGTGAGAAAAAGATCAGCAAGTAAGCACAAACTTCAAAATTGCCGCCTGGGCCACAACTTGTGGACAAGCGGCAATTTTTATGAAAAGAGAGGAACACAAGAATGATACATCAATATCAATTCAATGGCTACAATATGGTGTTAGATATTCCTAGCGGTTCAGTCCATGTAGTTGACAACGTGGCATACGATGCCATTGCTTTATATGAAACCCATACCAAAGAAGAAATCATCCATCAACTGTTGGAAAAATATAAAGACCAACCCGATGTAACTGTAGAGGAATTGGAGCTTTGTCTTTCCGATATTGAACAGCTCAAAGCAGATGGAACTCTTTTTTCTGCGGAATCTTACGGGGAATATACAAATCAATGGCATCCACCCAAACCGGTGATTAAAGCTCTCTGTCTTCATGTAGCGCATACTTGCAATTTGAATTGCACCTATTGTTTTGCCAGCCAAGGAAAGTATCAAGGACAGCGGGCTTTGATGGATTTTCAGACAGGAAAACAGGCTCTAGACTTTCTGATCGCCCAATCTGGTAGTCGTACCAACTTGGAAGTAGACTTTTTTGGCGGTGAACCGCTAATGAATTGGGATGTTGTGAAGCGATTGGTGGCTTATGGGCGCAGCCAAGAAGCGGTACATCATAAGAAGTTCCGTTTCACCTTGACCACCAACGGGCTCCTCCTGGACGATGATGTGATGGAATTTGCCAACCAGGAGATGCACAATGTGGTACTCAGCTTGGATGGTAGAAAAGAAGTTCATGACCATTTGCGAAAAGATTATCATGGCAATGGCAGTTATGATCAAATTGTTCCGAAATTTCAGGAATTTGTGAAACGCCGTGGATCAAAAGAATATTACATCCGTGGTACATTTACACATAATAATGTAGATTTCACCAACGACATTTTCCATATGGCAGATCTTGGGTTTACTAAACTCAGCATGGAACCGGTCGTCTGTGCTCCCAATGAACCGTATGCCCTTACAGAAGAGGACCTGCCCCAACTTTATGAGCAGTATGAAATTCTGGCCAAAGAAATGATCAAACGAGAACAAGAAGGACGCGGGTTTACCTTTTATCATTATATGATTGATCTGACTTCTGGTCCTTGTATTTATAAACGCATTACCGGTTGTGGATCTGGCACGGAATATTTAGCAGTTACTCCCTGGGGTGAATTATTTCCATGCCATCAATTCGTCGGTGATCCCAAATACAGCATGGGTACTGTGTGGGACGGCATCACCCGCCCTGATATACAGCAAACATTCCAACAATGCAATGTCTATGCAAAACCAGAATGCAAAGACTGCTGGGCTCATCTCTATTGTGCAGGAGGCTGTGCAGCCAACGCTTACCATGCTACTGGCAGTATTACAGGCACCTATGAATATGGATGTCATTTATTCCGCAAGCGAATGGAATGTGCGATTGTTGTCCAAGCGGCATCTCAGATAAAAGAGATTTCATTGAGCGATACTTCTGGTAATGACCAACTGACTCAAAACCGAACTTGATACCTTCCGATATACAACTTTAAGCAGAAACATACCCCGGTGAATGAGGCTGAATTCTCATTCACCGGGGTATGCTCATGATTCTATTTTTCGGCAACAATAACCGAGATACCGTCTGGTATAACAACAAGGTGCGCATTTTCCCCTTTCTCTGAAAAGGCGCGGTTCAGGGCTTCATCCAACGTAGGAGCATATTCTAGCTTCATCTCTTCAATTGTGTGTTGCATCTTTGGATCTGAAACGAAAATAATCCTATGATGTTCCATCATACGCAGTAAGATTTGATATTGCCATTGGTCTGGCTCTGTCTTTTCCATAGGGATTTGGCGAATCTGTTTCAAGAGGCTACCAACATCGCTACATTCTTTTAGCGTATGATAAAAACCTTCGCCTCCAACCCCATCATTACACCTGGCGCAAATGATCAAAACCCCATCAGGAGTTGCCGCTGCTTCTGCCGCTGTCAGCCCCTTTACCGCCTGATAAACATTCTGATCCAAAGGTGCACCACCATTGGATGTAATTACAATTTCTCCCTTTTGTTTGGGTACTACTTTACAGTATTGGGATAATAAGTCACATCCCGCTTTATGGGCTTCACGAAAATCTCCCGCAAAAGCAGCTGTTATCCGTTTTTCTCCATCCAATATGACATTGACAATGTATTGCAATTTGGCCATTTGTGCAGCTGCTACCATGTCTTGATGAATCAAGTTACCTTCCAAAATACCTGTTCTGGAATGAGGGTCATCAATAAAACGACTGCAATGATTTCCCAAGACCGTCGTTCGACTACAAACACCTGGCAAAATACTTTTTCGGCCTCCCGAAAAACCTGCAAAAAAGTGTGGTTCAATAAATCCCTCTGCTACCAATAAATCTGTTTCCACAGCCAATCGGTTCAGTACAAGAGGCGCACCGGAAGGTAGAATTCCTACTTCGATACAGTTGGCAGCATCTTGGCAATCATGCACGACAATGCGCTCTTGTTCAAAAATCTCCCGGCCCACTTTTAATACCAGTTCCTCGGCAGTAGTTCCGCGGTGAAATCCTGTAGCCACCAAAAGCGTGACCGCAATGTCCGGGTTCCCCTCTCTCAGCTCCTTCAGCATAAAAGGTAGAATGTGCTGGCTGGGCACCGGTCGTGTATGGTCGCTGATAATAATGGTCGCCGTTCGCTTTCCTATGGCCAATTCTCGTAGTGAGGGACTGCCAATGGGGTGCTCCATTGCTGCTTCGACCAGCTCATCTTCATCTACAGTGCTGGATAATTCATGTACACGAGATAAAAGCAGCTCGACAGATGAGGTGTCTTTCTGACATTCAATACCCGTATCGCCATATGCTATTTTTACCTTCATTTCTCACCCTCCTGCTTATTGAATGTGTCGTATGTAACGGGGGCTTAACATCGCCCCCGTATCTCATGCATATTGGGGATGAAACAGGCGTTCCTGGATTTCCTCTAATACATGGTCTCGGTTTTGTTCTGTCACATGAAATAGCACGGTGTGAAAATGCTTGTGAACTTGTTCCAAAAATGGAGTATTGGCAGGTTTCACCACACCTAAAATAGGGGTATTTCCATCCAAGCAATCCATCACTGCTTGCTGAAAACCATACGCTTCGCTTTCCATAAAGCCCAATTCATCCATTACAATCAATTCTTTGCTTTTGGCAGCATCCAATAATGCCATGCCAATGCGGTCAAATGCTTCTGGGTATCCTTCATATTTGGTCGTACCAATTCTACGCGCCACTAAGTTCTCTGGCCTGCATCCCAGCTCCTTGGTTTCTGTTGCATCGATCATAAACACATCAGAACCACCATCTTCTGTGAGCGGGCCCAGCACGGTGCGAAATCCACCAACCGTTCCTCTATACTCTTCCAATATTTTCTGAACAATAGTAGACTTTCCCACTTGCACATTTCCTGTTAAAAACAAATGCATAATGGTTCAACTCTCCTTCATCTTCCACTACTCTAAATCGTGATCATACAGCACAGATTAAAACGAGGGTGGACGAAACGATCGTTTGGCCAAACAGCAAGGTTTTTTTCCTATGGGTGAATGCACGGTTACTGTTGCATTGGGGAAGTGCTTGCAGATCTCTGACCGAAGCACCGTTTCTGATGCACCGCTTAAAAGATCAAGGTGTAATCCATCATCCGTCCGCTGTGCCGTATAATCTATAATATCTCCGGAAAGCGGGAAAATTACTTCATCCAATGTGTGGATAGAAAGATCTTCCTTTTCGTAAATCATCCGACCTGCAATGCGGTCCAATCGTTTGAGTACACTTCCGCAAGGGCATTCCCCTTCCAAAAATCGAGCACGATCGCCTGTGCGATATCGGATCAAGGGCATTCCACGACGCGTAAGTGTTGTCAAAGTCATTTCCCCCCACACTCCGTCTGGCACTTGATGGCCTTGTTCATCTAAAATTTCCACATACATATCTTTTCCCCGCAAATGCATTCCATTGTGGTATTGGCACTCCAACGCAAATCCCAAACCGCTTTCTGTTAAACCATAGTGATTAAACACCGCACCACACCAAATGCGTTCCATTTCATGGCGCGCAAATTCTGATAGATAATCTCCGCTAATCAAGAGGCTTTTCATTTGAAAATGGTAACCGCGAAACACACTATACCGTGCCAAAGACATAGCAGTGGTTGGCAAGCTAGTAACGGAATTGACATGCTCTTTTTGAATCCATTCACACATTTGATCAAAGGTAACGTCCGGGCCACAGTAAATTGGCTTCGCTCCCATTCGTTCCAACCCTTTACCCACCAAACGTCCCACACTATATTCACGGCTGCAAGGCATTAAAATCAACACTACATCTCCTGGATCCAGCAATTCCTGATAACCTTGTGCAAAAAAAGCTATGGTTGATTCTATATCCTCCCCTGTGAAAAAAAGACGTTTCGCTTTTCCTGTGGTTCCAGAACTCTCCACAGTCAAAACCCGGTCGATCTCACTTTGAGATACGCAAATCATCTGATTACCTGCCCGAACAATATCTTCTGCACAAATCGTTGGTAGCTGCTGCACCTCTTCCAATGTATCCAGATGTTTCGGATAAGATTGATAAAATAGAGATTGTTCCGTAACATGCTCCAGCAAGGCATTGAATAATCGTAGATGATAGGCATCTAATTCCGACCTTGTAAGTGACCTTCCAGGACAAACAATCTCTTCCAGCCAAGAATCATAAATTGACATCTGATCTTCTCCCTTGATACATTCTATTTGGTGCCTTTCCCTCGATATAATGTCTCACCAGAAGACGAAGTAAGGTTATAGGCGCAGAAGGGGATCATTCTTCCATCTGGCGCTACTTCTATAATATAACATGACTTGAGACGTTTCACATCTAAGTTCCATGCGTCTTGGAAAAGCATACCTGATACGGCCAATGTGTATTGCTCCATCTGCTCCAAAAAAGCGTCCAGGCTGTCCAAACCGTTGGCAACACCGTCTTTGGGTACCAGACGTATTTTATTAGCCTTTTTCCCTGACCAACGTCGTGCTACAAACTCTCTGGACTGTTTTGATGTAGCACAACAACAACTCGTCGGCTGCATTTTTGCCGCCTTCACCGACCCATCAGGTAGCAGCATGAAATTACCGTGAAAAGAACAGTGGGAGTTTTCCGCTCCCCCACCAATGAAATCTGCCGCTTTCAACCTGCCATCTGTCTGCTTTTCAATTTGCTGCAGCACATCAGGAATGGTGATTCGATGTTCCAAAGGTGATCGGTTATATCTTCCGAAATGACTCATGGGTTGAAAATGAACTCCCCGTATATGGGGCATGTGATCCAAAGCAAACTGAATGATATCTCCGATTTGATGAAGGTTCACTCCCTCTACAAGTGTGGGTACTAGTACAACCCCCAGTCCTGCTTCAGCACAATTGGCAATAGCCTGTTTTTTCTTTTCCAAAAGTGGTTTGCCGCGTAACGCTTCATATGGACCATCAGTGATACCATCAAACTGTAAAAAGACACAGTTGAGTCCCGCTTCCGCCAATGTCTTTGCCAATTGGGGATCCTCTGCTAGACGCAGACCATTAGAATTCAATTGGAAAAAAGTAAATCCTTTTTCTTTTCCCATCCGGATCAACTCTGGCAAGTCATCTCGCATGGTAGGTTCGCCACCAGACAATTGGATATTGTATGGCCCTCCTGCTTCCAAAAGCCGATCATACCAAAGGGAAATATCTGCTTGAGATGGGTCTTTGCTGGCGCCACCTGCGGAAGCAAAACATACAGGACACTGAAGATTGCATCGTTCTGTGATCTCTAAAACAACGCAGCAAATCTGTTGTTCATGATCTGGACAAAGTCCACAATCGTATGGACAGCCATCCTTCACTTTCGTTTGACATGCGTTTGGTGTTGAAACAGGCGCTGGATGGTCCCACGCCTGATAAGATGCCTGATTGCCTTTCCAAATAAGAACTCGAAACATTCCATGTTCTTCACAACGTTTGTCCAAATAGACTCCATCGTTCCGTTCCACTTTATATGCATCAATTGACTTGAGACAAACAGGACAAACGCTCTTTGTTTTTTCAAATACTTTTTCCAATCTTTATTCTCCTTCCACTGCCAGGTTGGAAAGTTTGTTTTCAAATCGCTCTTTCGCTGCCTGCCACTGCTCCGTTGGAAAACTGGCACGCATTAAATGTCCTGCCAATGTTCCTTTCACTCTTGTCCCATCTTCCATATGAAGCATAAAAATAGGCCTGCGTAAATTCATTTTACAAGATAATGTTCCCAACTTTTCTAATTGATGTAGCAATTGATCATTTTGGCAAGAAAGTCGATATTCCCATGTCTGGGCATTGGCAAAACAATTTTCCGCTTTTTTCGTCTCAAATGTAATCATGCAAGCAGCTCCCCTATTGCTGTTACCAGCGTATCGATTTCCTCTTCTGTTGTAAAACGGGATAGGCTAATTCGTACCGTTCCTACAGATGGAGCTCCAATATCTTCCAAAATTTTAGGCGCACAATGTAACCCTGTTCTGCAAATGATATCATAACTATCTAAAAGCACATCACCTGCATCCATTGGGTCCCAACCTGGCAAGGTAAATGCTATGACTGGCGTTCTCTCTCCACGTACCTCTATTACTTCCGCACCTGCTCTTTGTAAACGTTCTGAAGTCTCTTCCGTACGCATTTGCAAAGAAACTTCACTAATTGGATGTTCCTTTTGCCATTGTAATGCAGCTGCCAAGCCTGCGAAAGAATGTTCGTTTGGCGTACCAGCTTCTAAGCGAAGAGGCATTTCCTCTGGCATCTCGTCTTGATCGCTATAGATTCCAGTGCCACCTACATAAACAGGATCCACTGTTTCATGTTGCGCTACATATAATCCCCCTGTTCCCTGAGGACCAAGCAAATATTTATGCCCTGTAAACGCCACATAATCAACACCCCAAACTTCCGGCAAAACAGGAACAACCCCCAGACTTTGAGCTGCATCTAAAACCACAACGGCATTCCGCTCTTTTGCTAGACGCGTTAATGTCTCGGCATCATTCACTGCGCCTGTCACATTAGAAGCATGTGTGAATATAACCATACGGGGATGGTAACGATCCAAATATTCCCACCATGTGCTGGGATTCACGCGGCCATCTGGTTCTACAGGAACAAATACCGTATGAATCATACCTCTCTTTTCCAATCGAAACAGCGGCCTTAACACTGCATTGTGTTCGGCCATAGTTGTCATTACAACATCCCCTTTTCGAAATGGAAATCCTTGAATCGCCTCATTCAAAGCATAGGTTGCATTTGCCCCCAGTGAAATACGGGAAGGATTTGCAATCTGTAGAAGTTCTGCCAAATGCGATCTACATGTCCACATGTCATCCTTATTACCTAACCCACCCCGGTTAGCACCACCCGGCAAGGACACAATAGCTTGATGCACAGCCTCTGCAACACACGGTGGCTTTGGCCATGACGTGGCAGCATTATTCATATATATCATAGAATGTTCTTGCTTTTGATTGGGTTCCATACGCTTCCCTCCCTGCTTTTTGTTTTTCAAAGCACAAAATGACCATTTATATGGTCATTTTATGCAGTCAATTCGACACACCAATTCGATGGTATGGAATACGTCATTCCGCCAAAAGTTCCATTGCCTTATAATAGGTGCGTTCTACAATTTTCGGACAGCGTAACATTTTATTATTAGGATTCCCATCCAGAATCACAGCACAATTAACGCCACCATATTCTGAACCAATTTCTTCTTCGAACCAATGGACCAATTGATTGATCTTTTCATTGGCGCGCTCATCTTCCATCTCGTCATCTTCACCTTTGCATAAATAGTACCCTAACAGGCATGCACCTCCTGTCAATGCACCGCAAAGACCGCCAGAAAAGCCCATGCCACCGCAAAGACCGCCCATAGCTCGAAGTAAGTCGGCATCCTCTTTTTCTTCATCTTCCAAGGCAAGCTTTAGCAAAATTTGGCTGCAAAAATACCCTCGTTGGGACATTTCCAACATATGATCAAACAATTCATCCATATCATTCATTTCCTCCCGTGTATCAGAAAATATCCTACTTCCTTCCGTCCCGCTGCAATTTTTTTCCATTTCTCGGGCAGTCCGCCTTCCTCCCAGATGATCTGGAAAAAATAGCGTTTTGCCACAGACGATACATCTTCTAATTCAATCATGCAAAAGCCAGCCTGCTGTATCATGCGAGCCCATAATTCTCCCTGCTTACCATCAGTCTCTGGGAAAAAAACATCTGAAATTAAAAGATGCCCTCCTGGTTTCAGCACTCGATATGCTTGCTCTAATGCAGCTGGAACATCACCGCTGGCAGACATACTGCATTCAGCCACTACAACATCAAATGATTCTTTTGGAAATGCCAAATGAAGCATATCTCCCTCTTGTACATGAGATGCTTCAGATATAGCCTTCCGATCAATTCCAATAGCATGATATCCCAATTGTTGCAAGAGCAAGGTAGTTTGGCCGTTCCCGCATCCTAATTCTAAAACATGAGCTCCCGTAGGAAAAGACGCCATTTGCAGAAGCCGGTCTGTCATTTCTCTTCCCCCGGGGTGCAAACAACCGTTCCTCATTTATCTTCTAGCGATTTTTCAACGTGGAGTACCCGCCCTAACGCCAGATCTTCTGTGATCAGAATTTGCCCACATACAGGACACGCAGGCAATTCTACTGGGAATCCAGCATGCAAATACGTAAGTTGTACAGGCGTTTTTACCAATGGTACATTGCACTTTTGACAAATATATCGCCCTTTTGGGTCTACAGAGCCGTAAAACTGATCTCTCATTTCATTAGACACGAGCTAATCCTCTCCTTCCAAACTTTGTTTCCAGCTTGCCTATGGATATTTTATATTTCTTTCGCCAGCATACGATAAGAATATGCATTCTCCAATACATATCCTTCCTCTGTTTTTGTAAAAACTGCCCAGAAGGTAACATTCCCAATGCGGTGGCTGGCCATCAAATATCCCGTCTCAACATCCAGAATAAAACTATGATCTTCTTCTGCTTTTTGGAAAACTTGGATCAAATCACTTTCCAATATCATTCTATCTTCCATAACGGATTTTACTTTATCTGGAATAATCAATTTAAACTTAGGTTCTGCCACTGTGACCTCCTCCTTCCACAGCTCTTGCAGCATTGCAGCGCGTACAGAAATACGATTTTTCCTGCGCAAGCTAATTCCTGTCGAATGGAGTTCATTTTCTCCATATAAGAGTTCTAACACGTGAACAGTAGGCCGATCTAATCCTGCAAAGCGATCTCTACAGTTGGCACAATAAGTTAAGCTTTTATGCTCACAACGATCTGCCGCAAAAGCCGCCATCTCCGTTCCAACTTCTCGATTGGCAAATGCCGTTAATCCTCCAAAACCGCAACATGGGGTTTCTTCACCGCTCCACTTTGGTTCCTCTACATTATATCCCATCTGAGATGCCAACTCACGTACACATTCTTGGATCTCCTGATAGTTCCGTGCACCACAAGAATCGTGAATCGATAGCGTTGTGCCATTTCCTTTTTGCGCTGTATCTGGTAACCCAATTTGACACATAATTTGCCAAATCCCTGTTACAGGGATTTCAGTGAATGTTTTAAATATATGATAACATGTGGGACAGGCTGTAATCATCTCTGGCTTTCCTAGCTCGTCCCAAGCATCTATAATCTTATCTAATTGCTCTTTGAACAATTCATTGCGTTGTGCCCATTCTCCAATAGCACCACAGCAGCCCAAGATTAGTCCAACGCCACCTTTCAAGCGGTGTGTCAAGTCTTCATAAGCTGCACGTAACGAATTGGGTGCAGTAGCAGCCAACTGGCAGCCTGGAAAAAAAGCATAGCGACTTGTCATATGCCCTGGCTGATGCCGCACTGTAAAAAATTCATCACTATTGGAAAATTGCATATCCAAAAGCGCAAATTCATGGGCAGATGGAGGCATTTTGTTATCGCCAACCATAATCCGGCGACAACATTCAACAACTTCTTTTACATCGCACCCATTCGGACAAATCACTTTACATTGACCGCATTCTGCACATGAATTAATTACAATATTATGCATGCGGTTTGCCAATGTAAAATTCAATGTGTTGTGGAATTCATTGATGAGCATTTTAGGATATTTTCGATAATGCTGCATAAAAGCGCAGGCTTTCACACATTCCAAGCACTGGCAATTTAGGCACCTTGCTGCCTCTGCTTGTGCCTCTTCTTCTGTATATAACTCCTGTTTTGGTTCAATAGCAGGACTTGGAATCACATCATCTAAATTGGTATATAGTCTGGTAGGCAATGGTCCTTCTGTTTCTCGTCCACCATCCATTTTTACTTTCTGCATAAATCGATCCATCGATATGGCCGCTTGCTTCGCTCGAAATGCTTCACCTATAAAAGAAGGTTGCAAAGCTTCTTTTCCACTGCAAAACACGTTTTCCACTTCTGTCTGTCTGAGTTTGGGATCAGAGTCCAACGCTTTACCCTGTTCAGCCAATACACGATACAGATCATCACTAATAAAAATACTTTGGTATTCTTCGCAGTTAATATACTGCTGCGGGTCTAATTGATCTTCTTTAACCTGTTCAAAGGTAACAGGCAATTTTTTTAGTTGTTGTAAATCCTGTTCTATTGCCTCTTGTGGTAATACATCAGGAATCAATGCTTCTAAACTACCGGCCGGTGTTTCGCTTGCGTGCATCATATGCACCTGAAATCCTTTTTTTGCCAACTCAACAGTTGCCATTAGTCCACTGAGACCGCCACCTAATATCAAGGCTTTTTGTGTACGTTTTGGCAAAAACATTCTTTTCTTAGTTTCTGCACCAAAACGCATACACGCATCAGCAATCTGGCGAGTCCGGATGGGATCACCAATCTCTCCATATTTACAGGCATCTCGACAAGGAGCTTCGCAAAGCCGAGCCATCATGCGTGGCAAACTAAGGCTTTGTTCCAAAAGGGCACGGCCCTTTTTAAAATCTCCTGTGGCGGCAGCTGCACATATACCGCGCATATCCACATGGAAGGGACAGTTCGCATTACAAAGAGGCGGATCTTCCTGGGTACATAATTTTTCCAGCTCCAATATCCTAGCCTGATCATCGCTTCTCATTCTGCTCACTCCTCTGTTAAAATCAAATAGCCTCATCTTATGATTGCCATCAGCAGATAGCCTTTATGCACTGATACCGGCTATTAAAATCATATTGCAATCGTTTTCTAATTCTTAAAAACAATCAGAAAAGGGACCCGAGTTGATTTTATTCTTTTTTCAATGGATGGACATAGTGCCTCCCCTGGGGGAGGCACTATGTGAAATCGTATTACACGATCTTAAATTTTAAGCAATCTTATTTCTTCTTGGACTCTTCGATTGCAGCCAGAACCTTCTCAGGCAGAGCAGGAACGGCTGTAATACGAGCGCCGCAAGCATTGTAAATAGCGTTCAGGATAGCCGGGTGAGGAGCAGTCAGAGGACCTTCGCCCAAACCAGAAGCACCAACCATGCTTTCCTTACGCGGAGTTTCCAGATACATAATTTCGAAATTATCTCCATCGGGAACGTCCAGGATGTCAGGAATACCGCATGCACGATAAGAGGTGTGCTTGGTGAGGTCATCGAAGTCTTCAGTCAATGCCAAACCGATACCCTGTACAATACCACCATAGATCTGACCATCAGTGACCAATCTGTTAGAAATAGTACCGCAGTCACAAACAGTGGTGAACTTCTCAACTTTAACTTTACCAGTTTTCATGTTAACAGAGACAACTGGTACGAATACTTCCCAAACATAAGTCGGGGTCGGGTTACCCTTACCTTCGTGAGCATGAACAGCCTTGGTGAAGGAAGCAGTGTAAGTGCCATCGTAACGGGTGGGCTTGCCAGCTGCGACCATTTCATCATAAGTCATGTAAGTGCCATCGCCCTTATCCAATGCCTTCAGCAGAGCAGCAGAAGCAATGTGAATTGCGTTAGCAATCATGATGTTAGAACGGCTACCACCGGAAGGACCACCATTCGGGCAGTGAGCTGTGTCGTTCAGGTCAAGTCTGATCTGTTCAGGCTTAATACCCATAGGACGCAGAATTTCATGTGCGTGAGTAATACAAGCAATATCAGCACCCTGGCCATGGTCTTGCCATGTGGTCAGAACGGTAACAGTGCCATCTGGATTGAGTTCGACAGCAGCAGCAGCAGAGTCACCGCCGTCCAAGCCGCAGCCATAGCAGCCGTGAGCGATACCAACACCCCATTTGACTTCGTCAGTGGAGTTTGCAGCAGCCAGCTTCTTGCCTTCTTCATATGCCGGGCGGATCATGTCATACATCTGCGGCAGGACATAAACGTCAGGCTCGCAGCTGGTAGACATAGTGTCGCCAGGTTGCATCAGGTTCTTATAGCGGAATTCGAACGGATCCATTCCGATCTCAGCAGCCAACATATCAACAGCAGTTTCGCCGCCCAAATAAGCCTGCGGGGAACCATATGCACGGAATGCAGCGCCATATGCATGGTTGGTAGCAACCAGGTCAGCCTCGAAGTGGAGGTTGGGGATGTTGTAACCAACGCCAGTGAACTGGGTAACACGCATGATAAGCAGGTCACCGAACTCAGAGTACGGACCATGGTCCATAACGCCGTGAGCTTCCATAGCATTCATCTTGCCGTTTTCATCGCAAGATACGGTGACATCGTAGTAGATGGGGGAACGCTTACCGGTGTAAGTGATACCCTGCTTCATGTCGAATGCCAGGACAACAGGTTTTTTGGTAACCATAGTACCAACAGCCAACAGAGCTTCGTTGGAGGGGCTGAACTTGTAACCGAAAGTAGCACCAGCGTTGCCCTGGATCAAGCGGAGCTGTTCAGGTTTCAGGCCAAGTCCTTCTACGATCATTGCATGGTGCAGATAAACACCAATGGACTTGGAATGAACAGTAACTCTGCCTTCTTCGTCATAATATGCCAAACCAACGTCTGGCTCCAGAGCCAAGTGGGGCTGACGAGAGCAGAATGTGTGTGCTGTAATCTTATGAGCTGCTTTCTCAATAACAGGTGCGGGATCATCGCCCTTGAACAACTTGGAGGTGAAGTAATGGTTGGGCATACCTTCGTGGATTTGCATTGCATCGGGAGCGATTGCAGCAGGACCACTCATGTATGCAGGCAGAACTTCCAGGTCAACCTTAACTTTTGCAGCAGCTGCTCTTGCATGTGCTTCGGTATCAGCAGCAACAATTGCAATAGCATCACCATACTGGAAGACTTTTTTGTCGCACAGGATTGGTCTTTCCCAACCGTCGTCAAGACTTTCTGGAGCAGTAGTCAGACCGTTGATGCGGTTCTTAGCGCCAGGAATCGCTTCCACATCTTTGTGAGTGATAACTTTTACAACACCAGGCATTTTTTCAGCTTCAGATGTGTCAATGCCCTTGATGTTTGCATGGGAAACCTCAGCTTGGGTCAGAGCAAGCCACAGAGTGCCTTCTGGCATTCTCAAAGCAACGTCGCCCATGAATTCCCAGTCACCAGTTACTTTGGGGATACCGGAGGGACGAGCATATTTTGTGCCATAGATCTTGCCATCAGCGCCGGGCTTAAAGATGAGGTCTTCTTTGGTCTTTTCGCCACGCATAACTTCAGCAGCAGCCATAACAGCATCGACCAGAGGCTTGTACCCTGTGCAGCGGCAGAGGTTGCGGTTCTTGCTGAACCATTCTCTAACTTCTTCTCTGGTCGGATTCAGGTTCTGATCCAACAGGCCTTTTGCAGACATGATGAAACCGGGGGAGCAGAAACCGCACTGTGCGCAGCCATAAGCAACCCATGCAGCCTGAATTGGATGCAGGTCAGTCGGAGTACCAATACCTTCAACGGTTTCGATTTTTGCGCGATCAGGAATTCTGGACATCTTGGTGATACAAGCACGAGTAACTTTACCATCTACGATAACGTTACATGCACCACACTGGCCTACGCCACAGCCGACTTTGCAGCCAGTCAGAAGGAGCTGTTTTCTCAGGACATCTGCTAAGGTAACATCGTTGCTATCCAACAGCAGGTCCTGGAGAATGCCGTTAACGAACACTCTTCTTTTAATCATGTAGTTTTTCCCCTTTTCCTTTTTTATTTATTTCACAGCATAATTGCTTTGAAATTTACTTAAGTTTGGTGTATACTACTTACCATGTGGATTGCGCATCGTCCTTCGAGGCGTTGCACTCACAAAATGACACCCATTTTTTTGATACGGAGGAATCATTATGAACAAAAAATCATTTGCAACACACGTGATGGAAGAAGCTGAAGAAAGAGGTATTCTCAAAAGTAAAGTGCTTACTTTCATGCTTCGAGAAGAACTGATCGCCGCACTGGACGAAAAAATCAATTCTTTCGCTTACACAAAAGAACCCTCATCGATTCATACCGATGAAGCAGTTCTTGAGTTAAGAGATACCAATTCTGGTTGTATCTTCCGTCGTGAACTTCCTTTGGAAGTAGAGGAGACCCCCACTGGTATTCTCCTAAGAGGTGAAAATGCTTCTAACCAACAGGTAGAAATCATTTTTTATTCTCAAGGAGGAGCCGAACGGATTGGCGATCTTATGGGACAAGGCCCCGATGAAGATAGCTGCGGCGGACACAGCGAACACCAACATTAAATCCGCTTACTCGCTCTGTTTTTTGATAAAACAAAGCGAAACCGTACAAAACGGAAATGGCGGATAAAACAAGAACAACAGGCTTCCCTGTTCAATTCGAATTATATAGCATAACATCAAAAATTGCAATATCTTTCTCGTTGATTTTGTAAATTTTTTTATTTCTATTCTGCCATTTTTGGTTGTTTTTCGTAAAAAAGGTTATTTTTCATCCTAAATAACGTATACTGCGGTCATTCGTCCATATTTTGTGTACACCTTTGCTACAGAAGTGTTTTGACCTTTTTAGCGGTCAAAATCCACTATAATTCCCGATAGAGAGAGATAAATGTCAATTGATTTATCCTTTTGGCGTTTGTCTCTCTCTTTTTTCGTTTTACTCTGTTTTACAATGTTTTATATTGTCCTGGCTTTTGATCAAAAGGAAACCGGCTATCTATTGTTTTCTTGCTTCTCTGCGTTGACTTGCGAATCAAAAGGGTGTTATAATGAATATCCATGTATTATAGGTTGAAGAAAGAAGTATTTTTGATCTGTTGTAAAGAAAAAAGAGCGACTTTGATCAAAATAAAACTTTTTACAAAGAGTTAGATCGATTGTTTGCAGCCTCCATTTGAGTCAAAAAACATCGACTCATGCGCGGTTGTATTTGGCGCAAAAACAGTAAGGAGAGATGACATGTATCACCCGCCTTTTGACGAACTGGAATTCAATTGTTTTTTCTCCCGCACATTTGGAGAAGACATCCTTTCCTCTCATGAAATGCGCTTGTCCCGTGAAGAGGTTCAGTACCTACAATCACAATATTCTCATATCAGATTAACCCCTTTATCCCCTGTGGATCATTTGGGGAAAGCGTGGTTTGAAATCTGTCCGGAAGGAGCGGCAGTATAAATGGAAAATCAGCCTTTTATTCCCCTGTTACTCGGTGGAGATATTAATGTATACAGTATGGCACGGGCCTTCCACGAGGCTTATGGTATTCCTTCAGTGGTGTTCGGAAAATATCCAACCGGACCTTGTTGTAACAGTAAAATCATCAAACTTCACACCTTTGGGGATCAAAACGACCAGAAAGAGACATTGTTTCACAATGTCTGCCGCTTCGCACAAGCCCATAAAAACCAAACGATTTTGCTGATTGGCTGCGGTGATAGTTATGTACAACGTATTGCAGAAACAAAAGGCCACTATCCTGAAAATGTAATAACCCCATACATCGACATTCAGCTGATGGAAACATTGATCCACAAGGAACATTTTTACGAATTATGCAAAAAGCATGACATTGACTATCCCAATACATTCATTCACCGAAAAGAAATGGGACATGATTTTTCTTTGCCATTTGATCCTCCTTTTATTGTAAAACCTTCTAATGGTGTAGCTTATTGGGAGCATCCTTTTCCCATTCAAAACAAGGTATATAAAGCAAAAGATCGTTCTCATCTGAACTCCATTTTAGATGAGATCTACGGTTCTGGATATCCAGATACCATTGTCATCCAAGATTTTATTCCTGGTGATGACACAAATATGAGAGTCTTAACAAACTATTCAGATCGACATGGGATCGTACAATTTATGTGTCTGGGTCATGTTCTGCTAGAAGAACACACACCTCACGGCATCGGGAATCATGCTGTAATTATCAATGAAGTGAATGAAGAGTTGTGTCAAAAACTGCGAGGTTTCTTAAATGCTGTTGGTTTCGTTGGCTTTTCCAATTTCGATATCAAATACGATCCTAGAGACAAAAAATTTAAAGTATTTGAAATCAACGTCCGACAGGGCCGAAGTAACTTTTATGTAACAGGAGCCGGATATAATCTGGCGCGCATGGTTACAGAAGACTGGGTTTTCCATCGAGATATGGAATTTACTTTGGCAGACAGGCCGCTCCTTTGGCGAGTCGTTCCGCAAAAAGTAGCCAATTTGTATATTGCACCACCAAAATATCGGGAACAAATGGATAGGCTTATCAAAGAAGGACTTGTTGTTAATCCTTTATTCTACGCCTCTGATAATGGGTTGATACGGCGATTACGCCTCTGGAAGAGTCAACGAGCGCATTTCCGTAAATATAAAAAGTATATGGACAAACCGTCTAACGGAGGATCAAAATGATTCAACCAAATACCCGCAAAATTTTGGGTGTTATCGGAGGTATGGGACCGCAGGCTACTTGTCTGTTTTATCAGCAAGTCATCAATAGAACCGTTGCCACCTGTGATCAAGACCATATTCCTATGATTATTTTAAACCACAGCACCATCCCAGATCGTACCCAAGCCATTTTGTCTGGCACTGGCGATATTGTTTATTCTCTGTTGCTTACAGATGCGAAATCACTCGAAAGCAACGGTGCTTCGGCCATTGCCATCCCCTGTAACACCTCTCATTACTTTGCAGATCGACTCCAAAATGAAATTGGTATTCCCCTTATCAACATGATACGTGAAACCGTACATGCCATGACAAGTCGAGGCATGAAAAAAATCGGAATTCTAGCAACTGACGGTACCATTCGATCTGGTTTATATCAAGCAGAATGTAGCCGTTTAGGGGTGGAGGCTATTGTGCCGTCAGATGGAATTCAGGCTATTGTTATGCACATTATTTACAATGAAATCAAACGTGGTCTACCAGGTTCTCGTTCTCTTTTTGCAAAAATTGATCGAGAATTGCGTCAAAAGGGATGTGATGGCGCTATTTTAGCCTGCACAGAATTATCCTGTTTTGCCGCAGAACACGACTTGCTGGATTATTATACCGACTCAATGGGGATACTGGTAGAACGATGCATTCTTGCATGCGGGGGACAATTAAGAACGCCAGAATAATTGACCTGAATGAGAAAATTTCAAAAACAGAAGAATGAAAGAAGAAAGATATGTATGGATAGAACATTACACGGATTGGGAGACTATCTTCAGTTGCTCCAAACAAATCATTTGGTAAAAGAATCCCATCTCTTACCCGGCGCAATGACCCATCCTATTGCCTTTGTCTCCTGTAATTCTCAAGAGGAAATGAAGGATACCCTCTTCATCTGTAAAGGCGCTCATTTTAAAGAATCTTATTTAAAAGACGCTGTAGCAGGTGGTGCTGTTTGTTATGTTTCTCAAGACGTCTATCCCTCTGTTATAGGCGTCTCCTATATTTTGGTATCTGACGTGCGACGTGCTATGGCGCTCTTAGCAGAACTGTATTATAACCAGGTCTGGAAGCAGTTGCATCTCATAGGCATTACAGGAACCAAAGGGAAATCTTCCACCACTTATTATGTGAAGTACATTTTAGATGAATATCTTAAAGATAAACATCTACTAGAAAGTGCCATTATTTCGTCTATCGATACGTTTGATGGAGTAGAGCGATTTGAATCTCATTTAACAACACCAGAAATACTGGACTTATACCGCCACTTTGACAACGCAGTGAAAAGTGGACTTTCTTACTTGGAAATGGAAGTGTCCAGCCAAGGGCTAAAATACGATCGTGTTGCAGGGATCCAATTTGATGTAGGATGTTTTCTCAATTTAGGACTCGACCATATTAGCCCTTTGGAACATCCTGATGAAGAAGATTATTTTCAATCAAAACTAAAGCTGTTCTCCCAATCTAAAGTCGGTTGTGTTAACTTGGACAGCAAAAGAGTTGACGAAGTGCTGGCAGCTGCACACCATTGCCAGCGCGTTATTACCTTCGGCACTAGTCCATCGGCCGATGTGTATGGTCACGAAATTCAAAAAAGCGGTAATGATATTTTATTTCGTGTACGCACCGCTCGCTTTTCTCGCCAATTTCGTCTTACTATGCCTGGCCTTTTCAATGTGGAAAATGCTCTGGCTGCCATCGCAATTTGCGAAGGCCTGGGGATTCCTGAAAAATACATCTATATTGGATTGATGAAAGCCCGAGTCCCCGGTAGAATGGAAATTTATACCAATGCAAACAACCGCGTTATTTCCATTGTGGACTACGCTCACAATCGTCTCAGCTTTGAAAAGCTTTTTGCTTCTGTTATGGCGGAATATCCTAACCGTAAAATCATCACGGTCTTTGGATGTCCGGGTTTTAAGGCATTGGATCGCCGAAGGGATCTGGGGGAGATTTCTGGTCGCTATTCTCAAAAGGTATTTTTAACAGAAGAGGATCCCGGTGAAGAACCTGTAGAACAGATCTGTCAAGAGATTGCAGCATACGTAGCAGCTGAACAGTGTGATTATTCCATTATCACAGACCGAGGTGAAGCAATTGAAACTGCTATTTTAGAATGCGAATCTGACTCTGTTGTCCTCATCACCGGTAAGGGCGAGGAAACACGGCAAAAACGCGACACACAATATGTACCCTGCCCTTCGGATGTTGACTATGTAAAAGAAGCACTACACCAATACGATTCCCTGCATCATTTGGATGATATGGAAAAAGCGAAATCTTTCATGGCTCTTTTACCAGCATTGAAACGATGCGAAGGGAAAACGTATGTCATCAAATATGGTGGCAGTGCATTGGGCAATGAAACCATCTCTGATACCATTCTCGCAGACGCTGCTGCCCTTTGTATGGCAGGTGCACGAGTCGTATTGGTACACGGTGGTGGAAAACATATTTCCACCTGGTTGTCTCGGATGGGCATCTCATCCTCCTTTTTGGATGGTTATCGGGTAACAGATCCTGATACAATGGCTGTTACAGAAATGACTCTTTCAGGAGAGGTAAACAAATCAATTGTATCTGCATTGGAGCGTTTGGGTGTTTCCTCTACCGGTATTTCTGGTCGAGATGGCAACATGCTAAAAGCAACACCCAAAGTATCCAAAAATGGTTTTCTGGGGCAGGTAGGGACCATTGTAGCAGTCAATACCCATTTAATAGATACTCTCCTAAGCGGAGGCTATCTACCTGTTATCTCCCCCGTTGCTAGTAATGCAGAAACAGGAACTGCTCTCAATATCAATGCAGATGATGCAGCCTGTGCCATTGCAGAGGCGTTAAAGGCAGATAAACTTCTATTTTTAACCGATACAGACGGTATTTTAATTGATGCTACAAACCGCCGAACCAGAATTGAGCGAATGGATCTTTCTCGAGCAACAGAATTAATGGAAAGTGGTTTCGTTGGAGGTGGCATGTTACCAAAGCTGCAAAACTGTATTCATGCTGTTCAGCATGATGTTGGAAAAGTAGTTATCCTAGACGGGCAATCAGAACATAGTTTATTGCTGGAAAGTATTTCTCAAAATAGCATTGGCACAACTATCGTCAAAGAGTAGCTAAACAAGCGTCACAAAATAGAAGGGACAGTCACAGAGGGTCTGTGACTGTCCCTTTTCTTCTTAATCAACGGCCTCTTGTTCCTTTTCTGGTATTGAACGGAACAAGTCCAAGATTCTTTTTCCCAAATCGATCATTTTTTCCTGATATTTGCAGAAATTTCCGATAATGCCTTGGAAGCTTCCATATCAAACATCCGACTTTTTGCCATATCGCCCAAAGAAAGCATTCCAACCAACTTTCCATTTTCCACGACTGGAAGTCGGCGCACTTGCTTGGAAGCCATCAGACGTGCTGCATTGCGCACATCATCTTCCGGCAATACGGTTGCCACGTTCCGTGTCATGATCTCTTTTACAGGCGTATGCTCTGGATCCCCGTCCGCCGCAATGCAACGCATAACAATATCACGGTCGGTTAAAATCCCACGTAACGTCTGTCCTGTACCACAAACCGGCAACGCCCCTACATTATACCGGTTTAAAAGCCTGGCTGCAAGGCTGGCGCTCTCTTCCGGTGCAATGGAAACCACATTGCTGTTCATGATCTCTCGTACCTGCAATTCCAATCAGCCACCTTTCTCTTATTTCAGAGCCAGGTGAATCATCCAGCAGGGATACACGAATTGATGGCTCTGCATTCCATTTGGGACATAAAACAGAGATGTTGTCTGCTCTATGCTTCTTTAGTATCCATCTCTTTTGAACTTTTATACTGCTGAATCGATAAATTCCGTTTTAAAATATGGAGGCCTCGCCAAGCGAAGGAACGATTTCCAAATATTTCTTGAAAGGTTGCTTCGTCTAACCCTTCCAGCATTTCTATGGTTAATTGGTTCAAATATAGCGCTTCTTTTTCAAATCCAATTAGTTCCGAAAGAGATGAATGTTTCACACCTCGATTTTCTGGACACGCTAATTGACATAAATCACACCCCCAAACATAAGGATGAAGTCTTAAGCGCGCGCTCTCTTCCTCTGTCAGTTCCTTTTTCTTTTGCGTAAGATTGGATAGGCAGCGATTACCATCAAACTCTACTTGCCCCTCTTTGAAATACAGAGCGCCTGAAGGACAAGCACGTACACAATTTTGACATTGGGCACAGCGCTCAATAGGCTTTTTCCGTACAGATATCGGGTAGTTTGTCAGAATAGCACCCAAAAATACATACGAACCATAGGGTTCACAGATCACTAATCTATGATTCCCTAGTTTTCCTATACCTGAAAGAAGTGCTGCCGTTCGTTCAGGTAGAGGAGATGTATCAACAGCAGGGACGAAAGTGTATTCAGGAAACAGCTGCTTCATTCGCAAACAGGCCTTCTGCAAACGACGGGTTACGCCCAGATGATAGTCCAGCCCCCGGGCATAAAGAGATACATTTCCCTCTGTGTAACCATTGAAATAAGGAAAAGCACTTATTAAAACGCCGGCGAGCTGCGGACACATTCGATTAGCACGTTCTTGGGCACGTTGATTCATGAATGGTCGCAACTCATCAAAAGAAAGGGCGCCGCATTGCGCAGCGCCCGCCTCTTTTACAATACGTTTCATGTCTTCAAACGATTTCATGCTACCCCTCCAAAAGAGTGGCCTCATCTACTAATGCAATAGATAATACCCGTTCTTCACCATCTGAAGAGAGAATCGTAAACTCCATTGTGTCACCTATCTCCAATCCTTTTTTCGCTGATTCTAATTCCTCAATTGTATTCACTCTTTGGCCATTCACAGCCAAAATCTTGTCTCCGGCACGCACTCCTTTTTCATATGCATCTGAGCCGGATTCTACTTTTACTACCAACAAGCCCTCGTCTATTTCTCCCGCTTTCTCTTCTGCAACGCTTTGTACTTGAATCCCAATCACTGCATATCGGACGCTGCCTGTCTGCAAGATTTCATCCACCAACGGTTTTGCCGTACTCACAGGAATAGCAAAGCCAAGGCCTTCTACAGTAGAATATAAAGAGACGATTTTCATATTATTAATGCCGATAACCTGGCCCGCACTGTTCAGCAGTGGCCCCCCTGAATTTCCTGTGTTTAGCGCCGCATTCGTTTGGATTAAGGTCATCACTCTTCCATCTACTGTAACATCACGGTTAATGGCAGAAATAATACCATCCGTCATTGTTCCATGTAATGTCACCCCTAATGGATCTCCAATGGCCACCACTAAATCTCCTACTTGAAGAGTATCAGAATCACCAAATTCTGCTGCTTGCAGTCCTGTGGCTTCGATTTTTAAGACAGCTAAATCACTTTTTTCATCCTTCCCGATCAAGAAAGCTTCATAGCGACTGCCATCTTGTAAACGAACTTCAATCTCAGTATTACCAGATACCACATGAGCATTGGTTAAAATATATCCATCGGAATGAAAAATAATTCCCGTTCCTGTGGAAACATTGCCTACGACACTAACAACAGATCGAATTGCTTTCTGATAAATCTCTTGTAGGGTGAGCTCTTGATCGGAAGCCATGGAAATTGAAAGAGTTACATTGTCCCCTGGGTAGACACTCGGCAACGAAGTCGCAGGAATGGAAAGCTCTTCCTCGCCAGAGCCTGAATCTGAAAAGAAATCAGCCCTGTTAGAATATACACCAATCCATCGCATTCCGTATTCTACGGATAAAATAGAAATAGAACTGCCAATAACTACTGCCAAAACAACGATTAAAGGTATCCATTTGAGACGTTTTTTCCTTTCGCTCTGTCTTTTCACAATTTTTTGGTTGGACTTATCCTGCATTTGACCGTCCCATGGAGATTCATTTTCCGCCACTATGGTCCCTCCCAAAATCTGATTCTCTGGCACAAGTAAGGGTAAATGTAAATTCTACAATTCCATCTTCGCTTTTTACCATTACCTTTTCATTATGATTGTTCAAAATTGTTTTGACAATATAAAGGCCTAAACCAACTCCTTCACGATCTATACTACGTGAATGATCTGTTTTGTGAAAGCGATCGAAGATAAAGGGGATTTCCTCCTCTGAAATCTCGCCCACATTGCGCACGGAAATGTATGCTTTTCCACCACGTAAGCTGATATTTAATCCGATCACTCCCCCTTCTGGTGAAAATTTTATGGCATTATCTAAAAGATTATACCCAACACGCGTAATATCGTCCATTTTGCCCCAAACCAGGAGCTGTTCTTCTGGTAGATCCGCTTCCACATCCAAATGCTTTGCACTAATTTTGGGCTCCAAACTTACCAAAACACGTCGCATAACTTCCGCAATATCAAATGCTGCCATTGAAAAAGTTTCGGGTGTTTGGCTTTGCAACTGGGAAACATCCAACATTTGACGCACCAAGCGGGACAGGCGTCTCGTCTCATCGGATATAATATGCAGGGACTGTTCCACACGCTCTTTTGGAATGGTACCGTCTAAAATGCCGTTGGTAAAACCTGCAATCGTTGTCATAGGCGTTTTCAATTCATGAGAGATATTAGCAACCAGTTCCTGACGCTGTGCTTCCGATTGCTCTAGGGATTTTGCCATAGCGTTAAACGCTTCTGCCAACTCCCCAATTTCATCTTTTCTACCATGCCCATTTACCCGTACATGAAATTCTCCATGGCTGAATTTTCGTGTCGCTGCTACCATTTCTTTCAAGGGCTTTGTTTGACGTAACGATGTCACAGAGGTACTTACAAAAGAAATGCAGAGAACCACAACTGCCGTGACAAAGAAAATAGATACAACTGCTCGCCACATCGCTGTTACACTGGTAATATTTGCTGCCGCAAAAATCATACCTGCAACATATTCCCCTACTACTACCGGCTTTCCAACTACAAACTTCATCTGTGGAAAAAGCCCATCTAATGTACTGTTTCCTGAATATTCTCCCTGCGTTAAAATCGCCTGGGTAATGGCATAAGGAACACGACTATCTTTATAATAATTACTGGTTTTGCCATCAGTACTGCAAAGAATTCTTCCCTCTGCATCAGACAAAACCAAGTAACTATCAGAATATTCTGCAAAAAAGTCCAGCATATCCCAGTAGACATTATCCTGATACGCCTGAATGCTTCGACCGCTTGCTAAATAACTCCCCGTATAATCTGCCACTCGCACCGCATATCGCTCCAAAGCGCTCTGTTTTTCTTCTAGCGTGTACCGATAGCTTAATGTCAAAAATGAGGTGCCAAGCAGCAAAAAACTGAATAAAATCAACCCAGCTGTCAGTGCAAACTGCCGCTTATATAAGCTGTTCATTTCTGATTCTATCCTTCCGTATGCAATTCGAACTTATATCCAACACCCCAAACTGTTTTAAGAGACCATTGGTCACTAACACCTTCCAATTTTTCTCTTAAGCGCTTTATGTGAACATCTACTGTTCGTGAATCTCCAAAGTAGTCGAAACCCCATACTTCATCCAAAAGCTGATTTCGGGTAAAAACCCGGTTGGGAGATGCTGCTAAATGATATAATAATTCTAATTCTTTAGGCGGTGTATCCACTTTTTTCCCATTCACCAAAAGTTCATAAGAATCTAGGTTAATCACAAGTTTATCAAATGCTAAACGCTTTTCTTGCATTTCCTCCGGCTTTGACCTGCGCAAAACGGCATGGATACGAGCCAAAACTTCTTTCATCTCAAATGGTTTTACAATATAATCATCCGCGCCCATTTCCAAGCCAGAAACCTTATCCCTGGTTTCTCCTTTTGCTGTCAACATAATCACCGGTGTTTGGCTCTTGCTTTCTCGAATGGTGCGGCAAACACCCCAGCCGTCCATTTCTGGAAGCATGATATCCAATAGGACCAAATCTGGAGAAAAAGTTTCAAATAACTCCACACCCTTTTTCCCCGTAGAGGCAATCATTGTTTGAAACCCTTCTTTTTTCAGATAAAGTTGCAAAAGCTCTGCGATGTTTTCATCATCTTCTACAATAAGCACTTTGCGATTCATCTATATTCCCTCTTTTCCATGTGAAACGTCGTTCTGCTATTTGACTACCATTATAAAAGATTTTTCTGTCCTTTCCGTGAACATTTTATAAACATTCCTACACAGAAGAGCGTATTTCTCTAACGATTTGTCTCTGAAAAAC
>CAWVKD010000068.1:0-4027 GCA_963929765.1 Clostridia bacterium
GAAGCTATCCGTGAAGAGGCGTCCCGCGTTGGCATGTATTATGTGAATGCACGTTGGTTGGGTGGTATGCTCACCAACTTCAAGACCATGCGTGGTCGCGTCGATCGTTTGAACCAGCTTCGCAAAATGCAGGAAGATGGTACTTTTGACATGCTTCCCAAAAAGGAAGTCATCAAATTGCAGGGTGAAATTGCCAAGCTGGAAAAATATCTGGGCGGCGTAAAAGACATGAAAAAATTGCCCGGTGCTCTGTTCATCATCGACCCCCGCAAAGAGCGCAATGCCATTGCGGAAGCACGTAAATTAGGGATTCCTATCGTTGCAATCGTAGATACCAACTGCGATCCCGATGAAATCGATTACGTTATTCCCGGTAACGACGATGCTATCCGTGCCATTAAACTGATCTCCAGCGTTATGGCCAATGCCATTGTGGAAGGCAGACAAGGTATGGAAACAGGGGAAGAAGAAGCACCGGCTGCTGAAACTGCAGCAGAAGAAACACCGGCTGCTGAGTAAAAAGAACGCAAAAAGTACCCGCCGGGGCGCGGCGGGTACTTTTTCATGAATCATTTTTAAATTCACGGAACGACAGATAAATGGAGGTAAAATATACCATGGCATTTACAGCAAAAGATGTACAGGCACTGCGCGAAATGACCGGCGTAGGTATGATGGATTGTAAAAAAGCACTCACCGCAGCTGATGGCGATATGGACAAAGCTGTTGAAATTCTCCGCGAAAAGGGGTTAGCCGCTTCCCAGAAAAAGGCAGGCCGTATCGCTGCTGAAGGCATGGCCTATGCTGCTGTTATTGACGGCGTTGGTGTGGTCATCGAGGTGAATGCAGAAACGGACTTTGTTGGCAAAAATGAAAAATTTGTTGATTTTGTAAAAAATCTGGCCGCACTGGTTGCAAAGGAACAACCTGCTGATCTGGATGCTCTGATGGCTCTTCCTTTTGGCAATGGCCGCACGGTTCAGGAAGAACAGCAAGAAATGGTACTGGTCATTGGCGAAAACATTAAAATACGTCGTTTTGCTTTCTTCACTGATGGAATTTCCGTTCCATATATCCATGCCGGCGGTAAGATTGGCGTTTTAGTCAATTTAGATACCAATTTGACTGCTGAACAAGTAGAAACCATTGGTAAAGATATAGCTATGCAAATCGCTGCTCTAAATCCTCGCTTCTTGGACAAAAGCCAAGTTGACCAAGCCACTCTGGATGAAGAAAAGAAAATCCTTTTGGCTCAAATGGAAAATGATCCTAAAATGGCTGCTAAACCAGAAAAGGTCAAAGAGGGTATTGTTTCCGGTAAACTTGGTAAATTTTATAAAGAAAATTGCCTGTTGCAACAGGAATTTGTCAAAGACAATTCCATGAATGTAGAACAGTATATGACATCTGCTGCAAAAGCTCTGGGTGGTACCATCACTCTCAAAAATGCTGTTCGCTTTGAAAAGGGCGAAGGAATCGAAAAGAAACAAGAAAATTTTGCAGAAGAAATTGCAAAACAACTTGGTAAATAATCGCTCTTATTGGTTCAATATATATGATAAAACCCGAGGTAACCTAATAGGTTACCTCGGGTTTTGTTATCCTTCCTTATGGTCAGTGAATGGATTTCACTTCATAATCTTGCGCTTCTACCGCTTGTTTTAATGTATCATCTGCTACTTCTTCTTTCATTTGCACAACAGCGGTTCCATCCTTATGGCTCACAATCGCCTGTTCTACGCCAGGTAATGCTTCCAAGCTCTTTTTGACACGCGCTTCACAGTGCTCACACATCATTCCCTGAATTTCCATTGTTTTTTTCATTGTTGTATCCTCCTTGTATTGCTTTTTTTGTTTTGTCTTGCGGTCCTTTTTACTATTGTACATTGCAAAAAAATTCAACCGCAGAGCATTGCTTACCACACAAAAACTGGATAAACTCATGGCCGCAGCACCAAACATGGGATTGAGCTCCCATCCAAATATTGGAATCCACAAACCTGCAGCTAGCGGTATGCCAATCACATTGTAGAAAAAGGCCCAAAACAAATTTTCCCTGATATTCCTTAATGTTGCACGGCTCAGCCGAATGGCAGCCGGTACATCTCTCAACCGACTCTTCATCAGCACCACATCGGCAGCGTCAATGGCAATGTCCGTACCTGCACCAATGGCAATTCCTGTATCTGCTCGTGTCAGAGCCGGTGCATCATTGATACCGTCTCCTACCATAGCCACATGTCCTTTTTCTTTTAAAGAACGAATCACGGCTTCTTTTCCATCAGGAAGAACACCGGCAATGACTTCATCTACACCCGCCTGTGTCCCGACCGCTTTTGCTGTCCGTTCATTATCTCCCGTCAACATTACTACATGGATTCCCATGTTTTGTAACTCTTGGATCGCTTGAGGACTGTCTTCTTTCATAACATCGGCCACTGCAATCATCCCTATCAGAACCCCATCCCGGCTGAAGAACAGTGGTGTTTTTCCTTCTTCCGCCAATCGTGCCGCCTGCTTCTCTATCTGGCTAGATATCTCCGCCTCTTTTTGGAGAAAAGATAGATTACCACCTGCCAATCGATGACCGTTCCAAATGCCAGTCAGCCCATTCCCAGGCACTGCCTGAAAGGCTTCCAATTCCTGTTGTTTAAGACCTTGTTCTTCTGCCAAAGCAAGAATCGCCTTTGCCAAAGGATGCTCGCTCTTTTGTTCCAATGCATACGCTGCATATAGCAATTCCTCTTCTGATATGCCTTTTTCCGGAACAAGATCCGTTACCTTCGGCTCGCCACTGGTAATAGTGCCTGTTTTGTCCAGTGCAACCACCTGGGTCTTTCCTGCCGCCTCCAAAGACGCTGCTGTTTTAAATAGAATACCATGTTTCGCACCCATTCCATTTCCAACCATAATAGCGACTGGCGTTGCAAGGCCAAGGGCGCAAGGACAGCTGATCACCAAAACAGAAATTCCTCTTGCAAGGGAAAAACCAACACTTTCCCCGACCATAAGCCAAATAGCAATGGTAACCACTGCAATGGCAATCACTATAGGGACAAAAATACCCGAGACACGGTCAGCTAATTTTGCAATCGGCGCTTTGGTAGCTGCTGCATCGCTGACCATTTGAATAATCTGAGAAAGTGTGGTATCCTCTCCTACCCGGGTGGCCTCACAGCGCAGAAAACCAGATTGGTTTAATGTGGCGGCGGACACGTTATCCCCTGGCACTTTGTCAACAGGGATGCTTTCTCCTGTCAGCGGCGACTCGTTCACTGCGCTATGACCTTCCAGCACGATACCATCTACCGGAATGTTTTCTCCCGGTCTGACCACAAAATGATCCCCGATCCTGACCTGTTCAATGCCCACTTCCACTTCTTCACCATTTTGAATCAAAATGGCTGTTTGGGGTGAAAGCTTCATTAAGCCTTTTAAAGCATCTGTTGTCTTTCCCTTCGAACGAGCTTCCAGCATCTTGCCCACTGTAATTAAAGTTAATATCATGGCCGCAGATTCAAAATAGAATGCATGCAAATATCCTGTAGCACCCTGTATATTGCCAGCAGCCTGGACACCAGTCATGGCAAATAGCGCATAGACACTGTAGCCAAACGATGCACCTGATCCAAGGGCAACCAAAGTGTCCATATTAGGTGCCCGATGGAGCAAGCTTTGGAATCCGCTTATGAAAAATGTCTGGTTCATTACCATTACCGCAATCGTGAGCAAAAGCTGCACCAATCCCACAGCAACGGGATTCTGATGAAAAAAAGACGGTAATGGCCATCCCCACATGCCATAACCCATAGATACATACATCAAAGGGATCAACAAACACAACGAGACTATCAGCCGTTTTTTTAAGATAGGTGTCTCACGGTCACTTAGCATCTCTTCATAGTCTGACACTGCACTGCCCTGTGCCCCTGTTTCCCGTCTCCCTCTTTGGGACGCACCATATCCAGCTTGTTCTACAGCTGTAATAATCTGGTCTGGTGTGGCGGTACCCTCTACTCCCATGGAA